>NZ_RZOT01000225.1:0-9049 GCF_003999085.1 Mesorhizobium sp. M4A.F.Ca.ET.090.04.2.1 | reverse complement strand
CCCCCAGAAGAATGATATCAGGACGATGCCGACAACCATGGCCCGCAGGGCATGTAGCCTCAGCACCGCAATGGTTGGCAGCGAGCACGATCCCGCTGACCAAGCTGCGCCCGCGACTGCAGTCGCGAGCAAGCCGCGCCACAGCACCGTATTGTAGACGCCCACGGCGATAACCAGCGTCTTCATCGCCGCATCCATCCCGGAAAGCAGGAAGATGGCGAGCGCGCATACGAGCACCGGAATCATCGGGGAAACGACGCCTGTCAGGCTGGATGTCTTCACGGCTTCACTCATCTGGCTGCGGATATCTCAGGGCAATCGGCGGGACCAGATGGCAGCGCCGTCGATATGGCGGTCCAATCGGCGCGGTTGATGCGCCTCTCGCTATCGGCCCTCGCCTGCCTCACTATGATTGATCGGCCAAAAAGTTGGGAAGCGCCGCGAAGGCCTCTATATCGGTAGCCATGGATGCATCGAGCGACCACAAGCTGAACGAGGAACTTCTCTCCAGCATCCAGCGCCTGTCCTTCGATTACTTTCTCAAGGAGGCCAACCCGGCAAATGGCCTGATCGCCGACCGCAACACGCCGGCGTCGCCCGCCAGCATCGCCGCCGTCGGGCTCGCCTTGTCGGCCTATCCCGTCGGCGTCGAGCGTGGGTTCATGACCCGCGACGCTGCCGTTGAACGGACGATCGCCACGCTTCGCTTCTTCTGGAACGCGCCGCACGGGCCAGAACCCGACGCCACCGGCTACAAGGGCTTCTACTATCATTTCCTTGACATGAAGACAGGCCGCCGCGTCTGGAAGTGCGAGCTGTCCACGGTCGACACGGCACTTCTGCTTGCCGGCGTGCTGGCAGCCGGCGCCTATTTTGACGCCGACGACGAATCCGAACTGGAAATCCGCCGGCTTGCCGATGCGCTCTATCGCCGCGCCGACTGGCGCTGGGCGCAGGATGGCGGCGCTACCGTCAGCCATGGCTGGCGGCCCGAGAAGGGCTTCCTGCGCTACCGCTGGCAAGGCTATGACGAGGCGGTGATCCTCTATGTGCTGGGCCTCGCCTCGCCGACCCATCCGCTGCCGCCCGAGTCCTATGCGGCCTGGCTTTCCACTTACAAGTGGAAGAAGATCTATGGCCGGGAACTGGTCTATGCCGGGCCGCTCTTCGTCCACCAGTTCTCACATGTCTGGATCGATTTCCGCGGCATCCGCGATGCCTTCATGCACAGGCACGGCACCGACTATTTCGAGAACAGCCGCCAGGCGACCTACCTGCAGCGCGACTACGCCATCCGCAATCCGAAGGGCTTCGTCGGCTATGACGAGAATTGCTGGGGCGTCACCGCCAGTGATGGCCCGGGCCTGAAAAAGCTCCCTCTGACGATCGGCGGCCGACGCTTCTTCGGCTATCTGGCGCGCGGCGCGCCTTTCGGTCCGGATGACGGCACCTTGTCGCCCTGGGCGGCGATTACCTCATTGCCGTTTGCGCCCGAGATCGTGCTGCCGGTGCTCCGCCATTTCCGCGAGATCGACCTGCACGAGGGCAACCCTTACGGCTTCACCGCCAGCTTCAATCCGACAATCGCCGCTGCCGACGGCCGCGCCTGCGGCTGGGTATCGCCGGACCATGTCGGCATCAACCAGGGGCCGATCGCGCTGATGATCGAGAACTACCGGTCGGACTTCCTGTGGCGGCTCATGCGCCGCGTACCGGCCATCGCCACGGGCCTGCGACGAGCCGGATTTTCGGGTGGCTGGCTGTGACCAGCAGCGATGACCAGGCGGGTTCCAGAATCGACCACGACAATCACGCCACCAGCACGATCTTACCTGTCGAGCGGCGCTCCTTGATAAGGCGGTGAGCCGCACCGGCCTGGTCGAGTGGGAAGCGGCCACCGGACGTGACACCCAACAGGCCGCCGGCAGCCAAATCGAAAAGCTGGCGCAAGCCACGGCAAACTCCGATCGCTATGGCATCGGCCGTGCATTGCCACTATCTGCGCTGTCTCGACTACACACTCATTTGTCCGCTGCTCACCAGGAAGTGACCATGGCCGGCCCGATCAAGAGAACTGCCGATGCTGCCGGCGGAGCGTGCCTTGAAAGTAATCTCGAGCCGCTGGAAGACGGTCATCCTCTACCACCTGTTCGATGGTCCCCGGAGACTCTCGTCGCTGAAGGCACTGGTGCCTTCGATCACCCAGAAGGTGCTGATCCAGCAGTTGCGCGAAATGGAGGAGCACGGCCTTGTTCGCCGCGAGGGTCTTCGCCTAGATCCCGTCGCGCGTCGAATACTTCGCGACGCCCCTTGGGCTCAGCCCCGAGCCCATCCTTCTGGCGCTGTGCGAATGGGGGCAGCACCATGCCGACGAGCTCGACGAGCACGACCGGGTGGCGGACTGCGTCATGAGGCCGAGGCAGTCCGCGCAGGCGGCAAATTGAAAAGGGCGGCGCAAGCGCCGCCCCATATCCCTTGGGAGGATTGTCTCGGATTGACGGCTCAGGCCGCCTTGGCTTCCTCGGCGATCGCGTCGGCCGCGCGGGCCGCCTTGAGCACCTTGGCCCACCAGGCGACGTCGTTGACGAGCGCCGCGGCGGCCTGGTTCAGATGCTCGAGATCCTCGAGCTTCTTCTCGCCCTGGCGAACCGCCAGGAAATCGCCCCAGGCGATATGGACCGCCGACTTGACCGGCGCCATCTGCAGCTCGACGGCGTAGAGGCGGAGCTGTTCGACGGCGCGCGAGCCGCCGACGCTGCCATAGCCGACGAAACCGGCCGGCTTCTTGTTCCACTCGTTGGCGGCGTAGTCGATGGCGTTCTTCAGCACACCCGTCGGGCCGTGATTGTACTCGGCGGCGGTGAAGATGAAGCCGTCGAAAGAGGCGACCTTCTTCTGCCAGCGCTGCGCCACCTCGTTCTGCGACGGCGCCCAGGCGGAGGAAGCGACCTCGTCGAAGAACGGCAGCGGGAAGTCGCGCAGGTCGACGACTTCGACGTCGATGTCTGCATGCGCCTTGGCGATCTTGGCGATCCACTCGGTCGGCACGTCGGCGAAGCGTGCGGCGCGCGTCGAACCGACGATAATGGCGATTTTGGGCTTGGACATTTTGGGAGGCTCTCCTTGCGGGAAATTGTGGTATCGTTTGGATACCGGCGCTATATGAGATACCGCAAAAGCGAAGTGCAAGGAGGCACGTTTTTGTTACTGAGGCACCCGCATATCACCGAAGACTGTCGCGCCGTGTCGGAAATCCTGCAGCGCGTCGGCGACAAATGGACCGTTCTGGTGGTCGGCAAGCTCGGCGACGGACCGCTGCGCTTCAATGAACTGCGCGCCGCCGTCGGCGGCATTTCGCAGAAGATGCTGACCACCACATTGCGCGGTCTGGAGCGCGATGGCTTCGTCATCCGCACCGTCTTCCCGACCATCCCGCCGCGCGTCGACTACGAGCTGACAGAGCTTGGCCACGAGCTGTTGGTCCCCGTCAGCGCGCTCGGCGCATGGGCGCGCAGGAACACCGCCAGGGTCAGGGCCGCGCGCGAGAAATTCGACGGTCTGCACGGCTGAAAGCCTGTTGCCGCAAGGATTTTTGGCGCAAGCCCGCGAAGGATGAACCTTCGTGCCGACCCGTTTTCTGGCCGGCCGCTGTGGCGTGTCCGTCCCGTTTTCAGCTTCCGGTGGATCGTCTCGCAGTCAGCCCGGCGGGCCGTCTGCTCGCGGCAATCGTCCGCGGTTTCTGGCCGGCGTCGCAACTGATCGCCAGGCATTTTTCGCTTGCGCCCGGCGGCTTGCCGATGACGCAATTTTGCGAAGCGCAAGAGAGCCTGGCATCGGCTTGCTTGATCTCGGTATAGGCGGTTGCGGCGAGCAGGCCGAACAGGCCCAGGACGGCTCCCGCAAGAACACCGTTCAGCGTTCGTTGACGCATTGTCTTCCCCCAAGCCCCGGCGGACTTGGTCACGGAAATTTGCGCATGACTGTGAAGGAGCTCACGCAGCCCGCCGGCAGGGCCCTCGCCTGCCGGAGCCGGGTTAGCCTTCGGCCGGAACCGCCTTCGGCTTGCCCTCGCCGTCCAGCGCCACCATGACGAAATCGGCATGGGTGACCTTCTCCATCAGGTCGGACAGATAGCGCTGCGCCCAGGCCTCGACCTTGAGCGCCATCGAGGTGCGGCCGACGCGCTCGACATGGGTGTAGATGCAGAGCGTGTCGCCGATCTTCATCGGCTTGGCGAAGGACATCTCCTTGACCGCCGCCGTCACCACGCGGCCCTTGGCGCGCTCGGCGGCGCGGATGCCGCAGGCAAGGTCCATCTGCGCCATCACCCAGCCGCCGAAGATATCGCCAGCCGCGTTGGCGTCGGACGGCATGGCCAGCGTCCGCAGTGTCAGGTCGCCGATCGGCCGTCCGTCCGCGTAGTGCACCATACCGCAAATCCCCTGAGATCGATGACATGATCCCGTAGCGTCACGGCGCCGGCAGGTCAACGCGCCGCCGATGCTGTCGCAAGGAGCGGCTGGCTTGACCCTAAAAGTAGCGCTCGAGGTTCGCGCGGATGCGATCGAGCACGGTAGCCCCGGAAACGTCGGGGACGAATTCCTTGCCGGTGATCGCCTCATAGGCCTGCGCATAGACCTGCGAAGCCTGTGCGACGATCTCGTCCGGTATCGTCGGGATCGGATCCCTGTAAGGATCGCAGCGCGCCGCGACCCATGACCGGATGAAATCCTTGTCGAAACTCTCCGGCCGCCCACCGCTCGCGAAGGCATCTTCGTAGCTCGCCGCAATCCAGTACCGGCTGCTGTCCGGCGTATGGATTTCGTCGGCCAGGATTATGGCCCCGCTCTTGTCGGTGCCGAATTCATATTTCGTATCGGCCAGGATCAGGCCGCGTTCGGCGGCTCGCGCCTGGCCGCGGGCGAACAGCCGCAAGGCGTAGTCCGACACCGTATCCCACTGTGCTGGCGTAAGAAGTCCCTGTTCGAGGATCTCGGCCTTCGACAGCGGCTCGTCATGGCCGCCATCCGCGGCCTTGCTCGTCGGGGTGATCACCGGCTCGGCCAATCTCTCATTGTCGCGCAAGCCGTCCGGCAGGTTCATTCCATACATGGTCCGCTCGCCCTTCCGGTACCTGGTCAGGATCGAGGTGCTGGTGGTTCCCGCCAGATAGCCGCGCACGACGATCTCGACCGGCAGGATATCGAGCCTTGTGCCGACGACGACGTTCGGGTCGGGGTATTCGAGAACATGGTTCGGGCAGATGTCGGCCGTTTCCTCGAACCAGTAGCGGGCGGTCTGGGTGAGGATCTCGCCCTTGAACGGGATCGAGGCCAGGATGATGTCGAAGGCGCTGAGGCGATCGGTGGCGATGATGATGCGCCTGCCGTCCGGCAGGTCGTAGTTTTCGCGGACCTTGCCCTTGTAGTAACCGGGCAGTTCCGGGATGAAGGCATCGGAGAGGGTACGCATATGGATCTCCTGCCTCCCGCGGATTGCTCGATGCCTTCGCATAAGCTCTCGACCCCGTGCATATCAAGCGGGATTGTCGGGTTATCCCGCAACTCCATCGTATTGCGGCGGTCGTATTTTTCACAACCGATGCCGGAAGGCGCGGCGACGCGGCGAACCCGGCGCGTCTAGGCTGCGGCCAGATTTCCGGAGCCGCACCGACCAGTCATGCAGACCTATGATTTCATCATCGTCGGCTCCGGCTCGGCCGGTTCGGTGCTTGCCGAAAGACTGTCGGCATCGGGCCGTTTCTCGGTCCTGGTGCTGGAGGCCGGCGGCACCGACCGCCGCTTCTACGTCCAGATGCCGCTCGGCTACGGCAAGACCTTCTTCGACCCGGCCGTCAACTGGAACTATAAAGCGGAGCCCGATCCTGGCCTTGGCGGAAACGCCGACCACTGGCCGCGCGGCAAGCTGCTCGGCGGGTCGAGCTCGATCAACGCCATGGTGTATATCAGGGGGGCGCGCGAGGATTTCGACGCCTGGGCAGCCGCCGGCAATCCAGGTTGGAGCTACGACGACCTGCTCCCCGCCTTCAAGGCGCTGGAGGACAATGAAGCCGGCGCCAACCAGTGGCGCGGTGTCGGCGGCCCGTTGCGCATCACCGATTGCTCGGACGCGGTGCATCCGCTGACGAAGCGCTACCTGGCGGCCGCCCAACAGGCCGGCCTGCCGTTCAATCCGGACTTCAACGGCGCCTCCCAGGAAGGCGTCGGCATCTATCAGATCACCACCAAGGACGGCCGCCGCATGTCGACCGCCCGCGCCTTCCTGCGCCCGGCGATGCGGAGAAAAAATATCCGCGTCGAGACAAACGCGCTGGCGACGAAAATCGTGTTCGAGGGCAAGCGCGCCGTCGGTGTCGAATATCAGCAGAACGGCGAGACCAGGACCGCGCACGCTGGCCGTGAGGTCATCCTGTCCGGCGGCTCCATCAACTCGCCGCAGCTGCTGCAGCTCTCCGGTGTCGGCCCGTCGGCGCTGCTCGGAGACCTCGGCATTCCGCTCATCCACGCCAACGAGAATGTCGGCGCGAACCTGCAGGACCATGTCGGCATCAACTACACGTTCAAGGGCAGGCTGCCGACGCTGAACCAGATCCTGCGCCCCTGGTGGGGCAAGCTCATGGTCGGCATGCAGTACATCCTGTTCCGGTCCGGGCCGCTGTCGCTGTCGATGAACAATGCCGGCGGTTTCTTCCGCACCGACCCGACCCTGGCGCGGCCGAACATGCAGCTCTATTTCCAGGCCTTCTCCACCGTCATTCCGAAGAGCGGTGAGCGCCCGATCCTGACCCCCGACCCGTGGCCCGGCTTCTCGATCGGCCTTTCCAACTGCCGCCCGTCGAGCCGCGGCGAGATCATGATCCGCTCCAAGAACCCGCGCGACTATCCCCGGATCACGCCGCATGCCTATTCGACCAACGCCGATGTCGACGAGATGCTGGCGGCGGTGAAGTTCGTGCGTAAGATCGCCGCGATGCCGGCGATGGCCGAGATCATCGAGGAGGAGGTTTTGCCCGGCCCGTCGATCACGTCGGACGCCGACTTGATTGAGGATTTCAGGAAGCGCTCGGGCACCGTCTACCATCCGGTCTCAACCTGCCGCATGGGACCTGACGCCTCGCGCGCCGTCGTCGATCCGCGCCTCATGGTGCACGGGATTGCCGGCCTGCGCGTCATCGATGCTTCGATCTTTCCCGACAACATCACCGGCAACACCAACGCCGCCTCGATCCTCACCGGATGGAAAGGCGCCGAACTGGTTTTGGAGGATCAGAAATGAAGATCACCGACGTCAAGACCTGGGTTGTCGGCAACCCGCCGCCCGGCATCGGCGGCAAGTATTTCATCTTCGTCAAGCTCACCACCGATGGCGACGTGGTCGGCTATGGCGAGGCCTACAATGCCACCTTCTCCGGCCACGTCACCGCAAGGATGATCGAAGACATGGCCGAGCGTTACCTCATCGGCCGCGACCCGCACGACATCGAGAATCTCTTCCGCCGCATCTATTCCTCCGGCTTCACCCAGCGCCCGGACGTTTCCGGCATGGGCTGCTTCTCGGCGCTCGAAATGGCCTGCTGGGATATCATCGGCAAGGAAGCCGACAAGCCGGTCTACAAATTGCTCGGCGGCCAGGTGCACGAGACGCTGCGCTCCTACACCTACCTCTACCCGCACACTGGCAGCGTCCATTCCGAGGACGCGCGCGGCAAGAATGTCTACAACGACCCGGAGATGGCCGCCGCCTGCGCGCTCGAATATGTCGAGCAGGGCTTCAACGCCGTCAAGCTCGACCCGGCCGGCCCCTACACCGCCTTCGACGGCCACCAGCCGCGCCTAATCGACATCGACCTCTCTGCCCGTATGGTGAAGGCGATCCGCGAGGCCGTCGGAAACAGGGCGGACATCCTGTTCGGCACACATGGCCAATTCACCGCTTCGGGCGCGCTGCGGCTTGCCCGCGCCATCGAGCCCTATGACCCGCTATGGTTCGAGGAGCCGGTGCCGCCCGACATGCCCGAGGTGATGGCGCAGGTGGCGCGCGGTACGTCGATCCCGATTGCCACCGGCGAGCGGCTGACGACCAAGTTCGAGTTCGCTCGCGTCATCGAGAACCGCGCCGCGACCATCTTGCAGCCGGACCTTGGCCGCTCCGGCGGCATACTGGAAACCAAGAAGATCGCCGCCATGGCCGAGGCCTACCACATCCAGGTCGCGCCGCACTGTTATTGCGGGCCGATCGTCGGCGCCGCCAACATCCAGTTGGCCGTGACGCTGTCGAACTTCCTGATCCTGGAATCGCTGAAGCAATGGGACGGTTTTCACGCCACGTTGCTGAAGAAGAAGATCGAGTGGCAGGATGGCAACGTCATCCCGTCGAAGGAGCCCGGCCTCGGCGTCGAGCTCAATGAGGCGGTCTGCGACGCGCATCCCTACAGCGGCAAGGAACTGCATCTGCAGATGATGCAGACGCCGTTGATGCCGTGACCGCGCGGCCCGCTTACGCCTTCATCGGCCTTGGCCATCTTGGCGGCCACCTCGCCGCCAGCCTGGTCCGCGACGGCTTTGCCGTCACCGTCTTCGACCGCGACCCGGCAACCGTCGAGCGTCTGGTTGGGCTCGGCGCCAATGCCGCGAGCAGCCCGGCCGAGGCCGCCGCCCGCGCCGGCAATGCCGTCACCTGCCTGCCCTCGCCCAAGGTCAGCGAGACAGTGCTCGCCGGTCCCGGCGGATTGCTCGAAGGTCTGCCGAAGGACGGCACCTGGATCGAGATGTCGACCAACGGCCGCGACGAGATTGTGCGGCTCGCGGCACTGGCCTCAGCCAGGGGCATCGAGACGCTCGAATGTCCGGTCACCGGCGGCGTGCATCTGGCGGCGGCAGGCAGGATCACGGCCTTGGTCGGTGGTGATGCCGTGCTTTACGAGCGGCACCGGCCGGCCATCGAGGCGATGTGCGCAAAATCCTTCCTGATGGGTCCGATCGGCTCGGCGGCAGTGATCAAGGTCATCACCAACATGCTGGCTTTCATC
>NZ_RZOT01000224.1:0-9057 GCF_003999085.1 Mesorhizobium sp. M4A.F.Ca.ET.090.04.2.1 | reverse complement strand
CTTCCTGGGTAGTTACTCCAGAAGCCGGATCGGCGAGCAGCGATCTGAAGTCGTCGAGAGTCGACGCGCAGGCGTCGACTGGAGACGAGCCAGCCCTGATACGCTTCATCATCTCCGCGCTGACATCCGCAAAGACCCCGTCCAGTCCGGCTGCCAGGCAGATAATGTCAAGATAGCGTACCGAGACACCATTCAGAGCGTAAGTCGCGATGCCGATCCCAAGTGACGGACTGCTCGGGAGCTGGGTGATTCTCTCGCTGTGTCTTATCGGGAGGAGCACGCGCAGCTCGCCCGCATTGCCAAGCGCAAGACGAATGCTTCCGAATCCGGTCTCGATTCCCGTATCCACGCTGGGAATCCCGAGCTCGCTCGATGCGTGACCACTACGGCGCAGCATGGACCACTCTTCGAGCGACGGCTCAGTGGACACGGCCGGCCTCGAGCTGTTCGGCGATCTCGTCCTCGATGTCTTCGAGATCGTCGGCCGATGGTGGTTCCAGTCTCACACTGTAATATCCGCCTGACCCGTCTGCCGACCCGGGGAAGACAATCCCGAAGCCGACCAGATCTCCTACGGCTTCAAGGGCGACGCGCTGGCCCGACGCCTTTCTCGGCGTAGAGTTCCTGTCGATCGGATAGAGCAGCAGGAGCGGCACGTTGCCGACGACACCCGCGCGCACGGCCTTCAGCCTGGTCCAATCTGTCTCTGTCGCGGCGTCTCCGCCATCGGCGCAGTCGAAGAGGACGTCCCTTCGCGACATCAGCGCCTTGATGTCGGCGAAATCATCCGGCCGCTCCAGTCGCGTTCTTGTCGAAAGCCGTACCTGGCCCAGCTCGCCCATCGGTTTTGCCGACTGGTCCCCGCTTCTCGGTTCGACGACTCCGACGTTCCATGTCCGCGCGCTGTCGCCAGATGCCTCGATGTAACCCAGCAGGAACTCGGCAGAGAGCTCCCTGTGGGACGCCTGCACCGAGTATGCCCGGAGAAACTGCACTATCAGGCGGCCGGGCACACTGCGAAACAGGATGCGCGTCGATTCCCGGTCGCGTAACCCGAGGTCGGTGGCCTGTGTCATCAGATGGGCGGCGGCGGTCCAGTTTCCCCGGACGATCTCAGGCCTGCGATGATCGAAGCGGATCGTCTGCACGTGCTTGCCGGCATAGCTCACGTCGGTGAGGACGGCCGCTCTCATCTTGCTTGCGGCTGTGATCGCCATCCCCGGTATCGACCTCACCCTGACCGCGAATTCCATCGGAGTGGTCTTGCGAACCGCATACTCGGCGACATCCCCCCTGATCTCGGCCTCGATGAGGGCGAGCGAACGGAATGCCGTACTGAGCGAATCGGTCATCCAGATGCGCGGCATGTCTTCGTATCCTGGCCGATAGCCGAACCACCGTCCCATCTGCAGCAGCGTGTCGTACTGGCTGGATGTGCGCAGAAAGTAGCTCACGCACAGGCCCTCGATCGTCAGGCCACGAGCGAGGATGGAGCCGCCGACCACGATGTACGTGCGTGAAGGGCCATCGTAGTCGATCCGATCTTCGCTGGTGCCATTCTCGACAGGAACTTCCAGCGCCTCGAGGACCGCCGGCATGAACGGCATCAGCTGATGTCCGGTGACGTGGGGCAGGGCGCACAGGTCGTCGGGAACGCGCTGCTGCTCGGCCTCCCAGAGCCCGAGCATCCGTACCCCAAGAGCAGATAGGGGGTCCGTGATCTGGTCGGCGATCACCTCGAGCCATGCCTTCACCAGAGTGGCCAGTCGCTCATGCATGATCACGTATGCCGATGTGTGGATCAACATCGACATGTGGCTGTCCGCATCGCCTCGAAACCGTCGCGCTGCGCAAGACGCCAGGAAATACAGGACCGCATCTTCGAGCGATTCCGTCATGCGTGGCTGAAAATGATCCTTTTCCGCCCGGCTCGGAGGCTGAAGGAACGCGATGTCGTCCTCCGGGATCTCCCGGATCATGTCGAGCCCCTCTTCTTCCGGCTGCGGGGAATCCGCGTCGATCGGCGGGCGGCCGAACAGACGCTCGGTCCCGAAATAACCTTCCGGCGTCGGCAACGCGGTTATGAAGTCCTTCGGGTAGAGGTCGTCGAGTTCCCTGCCCCCAGCGGGAAAGGGATTGATGAGCACGTTCGCGAACGGCGTGGCGGTATATCCTACGTAGGAATTTGCCGGGATCTTCTTGAGGATGAGGCGGATCCTCTCGTTTATGCGCGTCATGTCGTACTCGCCCGAGGCCGTGTTCACACTCGCCTGGTCGCACTCATCATCGATGACAAGGACCTTGAGACGGCGCAGAATCGCGGGCAGGGTACGCTCGAGTGTGAGAAGCAGCTGTCCGAGCGGAGCAACATTCTTCTTCACGACTGCGAGCTGCGCCGCCCCATCCACGGGCATCGGAAAGCCGCCATTAGGCGGCATCCTGAAATCGCCCTGCTCGTCTTCCCGAGTCTGGAGCTGCCACTGGTCTCTCAGCCGATCGACCAGATCCTTCTGCATGCGCCCCTGGGTCTGCTTGCGAAGCTTGTTCGTGAGGCCAGCCAGAATGATCACCAGATTGTAGCCGGCGTCGACCGCCTTTGCGATGACGGCGGTCATGTTGGCGGTCTTGCCGGACTGAACGTGTCCAACGACCAGACCACGACATGCAAAGCTCTCCTTCGAGGGATTTTCAAGCAGCGAGACGATCTCGTTCGAGGCCTTGCCGATGCGGTCATCGACCGTGTCTGCGGACCAGCCCTTGGAATCGACGAGATACGCCCGCAGCGCGGGCCAGTGACGATCAGTTTCCGCCGGCCCGTGATACCAGTCCTGGCGGATTCGGAAGATCGAATTCACCCTGAGAATTTCGACGGGTCGAATGGATCCGCGAACCTGTTCGATGGCGGCGGCGAAATCCTGCTCGGTCTCGGTCGAGAAGCGGCCAAGGAACGGTTCGAGATCCTGCCGGACGAGGCGAGCCGCATCATCCAGGCCGTCTGCCGATGACAGTCGCGCGCGCAACTGCCTGACAAACGCATCCATTTGTGTCGCTGATACCGACATCGCCCGCCCCGCCGTGAATAGACTCATCGCCCCGAATGGAGTTTGTACGCCGCAGGCCATCGGCTGCAAGCTGAAATGAAAAAATCGCGAACGACTTCGTCACAACAGCCGTACGCGAATATCCGCGTGATCTTGCAAACGGGCTTAGTCAGGCAACATACGACAGGTTCATTTCGTTTTCTGTTGCATCGCGTCTCTCGGCCGTCAGAATCACGAAAAGAGCTTCACCGATCCAGCGGGCAAGGAGAGGCGGCACCGCATTGCCAACCTGGATATACTGCTGGGTGCGATTGCCTTGGAAGAGATAGTTGTCCGGGAAGGTTTGAAGACGCGCAGCCTCGCGTACCGAAAGGCTGCGACACTGCATTGGATCAGGATGGATAAAGTAGTGTCCATCCTTCGAGATGTGACTTGTAACCGTCGTTGAAGGACCGCCCGAGAGCTGCACCCTGAAGCGATCGGCAAACTTGCCGGAATTCCAGTTCTCGTGCTCCGGTGCGAGCTCCTCTGGAAAATCCGAAGCCTTCGGTGAGCGGCCGACGACTTCGGCGAAAACAGCTGCAAAGAAATAACGCGCAAGATCGCTCGCCATGTGGCTACGAGTCGCATGATTTGGCAGCGTCTCCAGCCTGGGATCGATCAGCCAGTCGCGAAGGTGGGAGGGGCAGTCCGGCGAGATGCCGACGCCTCGCGCCTCACGGCCAGGTATGTCGTTCAGACTCTCGAAGTTCGTACGATATTGATGAGCCGTCTGCGCAAAGGCTGCTTGCAGATCATCGGCCAGACCAGTGTCCACGTCGGCAACAAAGGCCATGGCGATGCTGACCATCTGTTTCCATTCCTCCCCGCTGTCGACGCCTCGGCTGAGACCGCTGCGCAGCTTCGGCATCCGATCCAGTACATTGCCGACGGTTGCAGTCAGGCTATGGCGAACCATCAGATCGGCGAGGGCCGAATCAGGCAAATCCGCAGCCAGGTCGGACCTGAGGCCGACGACGATCACCCGGTGGCGTGCTTGGGGAATTCCGAAATCCTCGGCACGAACTATGAAATCGGTGGCGCGTGGTTCAAACCTGCCAAAGCCAAGTTGTCCTCGGCTGCGCGGATCCAGCGCAATCAGCCGGTATTCTTCTCCGTGGGGCCGGTCTCCGCGCAGGTCACGAAGTACCTGATCGAAAATCCGATTCTCGCCATCGACCGAAGAGGACAGCATGCCCTTGACGTTTTCCATGACAAAGGCCGCTGGCCGGAGTCGATCGAGGATGCGGATGTATTCCCTGTACAGGAAGTGCTTATGATCCTCGCTGGCCACATATCCTTCCTTGCCCTGGTTGCGGGCACGGCCAACGAGCGAATAGGCTTGACAGGGCGGGCCGCCGATAAGGATAACATTGCCGTCGCTTTCGGTCCGGATGGCGTCGAGACGATCGTTCAGTCGATCGTCGGGGTTCTCCTTGCCAAGCTCGAGCTGCCAAGCTTCCTCTTCCGCAGCCGCCCATTCCTTCGGATACTGTTTGGACCAGTCGGGTATGTCGCCCCCCTGATTGATCAGATCGTAGTAACTTTCAGGAAGGGAATTGCCGAACTGGCGCAGGAAGCTGCGCAGCTGCAGGGTTGAGTGCGCCGCCTTGTCCTTCTCGATCGACAGAGCAATTTTGAACGCGCGCTTTCCATCGGCGCCGGAAACGCTCGAAAACCCTTCTGCCAGTCCTCCAGGACCTGCAAATATGTCAACAACTGAATATGTTGGCAAGAATCACGCGCTTTCGACCCTAGGGAGCAAAAGTCCGATTAATATCAGCTCTGCGGGGAAATGACAGGCTTGGATCGATGGCAGATGTAGTTGATCAGGCGACCCGTTCTCGGATGATGTCCGGCATTCGAGGGAAGAATACCGGGCCGGAAATGGCGTTGCGAAAGGCGCTGCATCGGTCTGGCCTGCGATATCGGTTGCAGGGGGCGCTTTTGCCTGGCCGACCAGATATAATTCTGTCTTCGCGACGGGCGGTGATCTTCGTCCACGGATGCTTCTGGCATCGTCACACGGGTTGTCACTGGTGCAGCACACCAGCGTCAAGGTCGGAATTCTGGACTGCGAAGTTCGATCGGAACGTGACCCGAGACCGCGAGGTTGTCGATGCCTTGCACGCCGATGGCTGGCGCGTCGCCATCGTCTGGGAGTGTGGACTTCGGGCCGCGTATCTCGATGAGACGGTTGTACGGGTGCTGGCCTGGGTGTGGTCGGAAAGCGGTGATTTCGAAAGCGATCTTGTTCGCCCGCGTGCCGGTTCTCGAGTTTGAATTCGCTGACCAAGAGTGAGGGTCATGTTACTCGGAGTGTCGAATTTGATAAACCAGCGATCACACACTGAGAATGTGACATATCCTGGGTGTGATTTAAAACAGACCCAGGATATGTCACGCACGACAACGTGACAAATCCTGGGTATGATCGCAATGAGACCCAGGATATGTCACGCCCATGGACCGGACACAAACAACCCAACGCCAACAACTGGCCGCCCTCCTGGACACGCAGCCAATTGTGCGCGCATACGAACTCCGCAAGGCTGGGATTGCGCCCGAGACGATCTCGCGCGCTGTCCACAATGGCCAACTCATCCGCATCTCCCGCGGCCTCTATCAACGCGCCGACAGTGAAGTCGAGCCCGAGCAGGCGCTCGCTGAAGCTGCAAAGAGAGTCCCCAAAGGCGTCATTGCTATGGTTTCGGCGCTAGCGTTTCACGGGCTGACCGACCAGATGCCTCGCCAGATCTGGGTTGCTATCAGTGCCAAGGACTGGGGGGCGCCGGCGCCCTCATACCCGCCGATCCGCATCGTCGAACTTCGTGACAAGTACATGGACCAAGGAATCGAGCATCATCGGATATCCGGAGTCGACGTTCCCATCTTCTCGATCCCGAAGACGCTCGCCGATCTCTTCCGCAACCGCAAGCTGGTCGATCGCTCGGTTGCCGTCGAAGGGCTGAGAGCTGCGCTCGACCAGCGCAAGGCCACACCCGGTACAATCGCGGAAGCGGCAATCGCAGGCGACGCCTGGAAGATCATGCGCCCTTATCTCGAGGTTCTGACCTCGAATGGCTAGAGGCACTACAAATCAGGCTGCCTCGATCAAGCAGCGGTTACTGAACCTCGCGCGAAAGGAAGGCCGAATCTATGAGGTCGTGCTGGTGCGCTATGCTCTCGAACGATTGCTCTATCGCCTGTCGATCTCGGACCTGCGCGATCGATTCATCCTGAAGGGTGGCATGCTCGTTACCCTGTGGATTGAAGGTGGCAATCGAGAGACGCGAGACGCCGACTTTCTCGGATATGGCGACGCTAACCCGGAAAAGCTTAAAGCTGCATTTGCCGATATTATGGCAATCGGTGCGGATGATGGGCTCGTATTTGACATTAAAGACCTGACTGCAGCCCCTATCCGCGAAGAGATGGAATATGGCGGGGTGCGCCTGCGCACGACGGCCTTCCTGGAACGGTCTCGAATCCCAGTTACGATCGACATAGCTTTCGGCGACGCCCTCGCTGCCGCAGCGCAGCAGTTCGCATATCCATCGTTGCTTGGAATGGAGACTCCGCAGATACGGACCTATCCCCCGGCAACAGTTATCGCTGAGAAATTTCAGGCCATGGTCGCGCTGGGCATCGCCAACGGTCGCATGAAAGATTACTACGATCTGTGGGCGATCCCCAAGGCAGTCCCTCTCGCAGATACGGATCTGGATGCTGCTATCCGAGCGACTTTCGAGCGGCGACATACTGACATTCCTGACGGTAGGCCACCTGGTCTTTCAACGACATTGCTGGACGATGCGACCAAGCAGCGCCAATGGCATGCCTACGCACAATCAATCGACCACGACGGCCTGTCGCTGGTGGAGGTTGTGGATGCCGTCTGGGCGCTGGTGGGACCATCGTGCGCGCGCATCAGATCGTCTGACAATTAAATTGTGGCCCGTAACCCGGACGTATCTGCAGTAAATGGCACCCTGTTGGCAGCTCGCCAATCCGAGTGACGCTGTGTTTCGACCGACAGCCTACAATAGTCGTTGAACCGGGATGCAAGCCAGAAACGGAAGTCGGTGCGGCTGGTACCTTGGATAAGGGATAAACAAGATGGGGGACGATGCCGGGGACAATGCGCGAACGCTCGAGATCGATCTCGGCGAAGAGTTCGAAATGGATCTGGGGACGCTTGATCCACACGCTTACGATCGGATTTTCGTTTACGTTCCGCTCCCTTCATTCGGGTCAACCCAGTCCTATCGCGACATCTGCGGAGATCTTCTTGACGCTTCATGGGCCATCGAACGGATGGCCGCATATGCGAAGCGTGTCAGGACCGAAAACCGACCCGGAGACTACCGCTGCATCAGGGCTGTCCTCATTGGACCAAGGCCGGGAATATTCGACGCCATTGCCGACTGTGCGCTTCTGCTCGGGGAACTCGAGGATTTCACAGACGATGCAGAGCTGGAGAAGCTGCAGAACCTTCGCGAACAGGTCTATGACTATGAGGACAACCTGGAGACCCTGGTGCCCCGAGCGCCCGAGATTATCGACGGGTATTTCGCCAACCTTCACGAAGCGAACAGCGAGTTGCGGTCCGAAGCGCCGGATGCATGGAGCAGCCAGATGGAGCGCTTCCCGGAGCGTCGCCTCGGATTTCATCGCAGCGGCTTCAGCGGCATACTAGGCGCTAGCTGCTATGCTTCGCGGTCCGGATGGCTTGTGCCGGTAGCGATCGGGCCTGACCGATTCTTCGTGGAAACGGATCAGAAGTACCGTCTGGATGACTTCCTGCCCGCCGACTTCGTGATCGTCAACGGCCAGTCGTTTGTGCATCACGAGGGTCTCCTGGTTCGCTTCCCATCGAGGCGGTATTTCGAATCACAGGTTTGCGCAGGGCTCGTGACCCAAGACGACGAGTATGCCGCGCGCTGGTCATCAGATCCTTTCAGCGCGCTCCGTTCACCGGCGGCACAAGAAACCACTCCCGCAGGACTCTCGACTTCGGACGGCCTAGAAGGCATGTCAATGCTTGCGGAGGGTTGCTACCTTCACGAGACTGGAACGCTTGCGTTCGTCAATGATGGCTACTTCCTCCATTTCCTCTACGACATCCGGCCGGCGCAGCTGCAGATGGCCAAGGCGCTCCGCGAGGCTTCGGCGCAAATGGCCGAAGAGCTTTCCACTGCGACCGGCGCCGCCGCGTTCCTTGAGTACGATTGGACGAGCTTGGATGACGAGGCCTTCGAAGAGCTTTGCTACCAGCTGATCTTCGACAACCCGAAGTTCAATTCCGAGACCATTCGGAAGCTCGGCAAATCGAAGTCGAGGGATGGCGGCCGCGATATCATCATCCATGAGGCTACAATAGGCCCTTGGGTGGAGCCGAAGAAGTGGATTTTCCAGTGCAAGCTTGTCACCAATGGTTCGTCCCTCGGAGCGACACGCCTTACAGACGTTGGCGACATGCTCGAGCAATACGGCGCCCAAGGGTTCGGCGTGATCACCTCAGCTCAAATGGACGCCACACTGTACGACAAGCTCGACACGATCTGCACGAAACGCCAAGTCGACCAATACCATCTGTCGGTTCTGGAGCTTGAACGGGCGCTAGGGCGCAATCGCCGCGTCAGGCAGAAATTCTTCCCCGCATCATGATCTATCCCCTCAGCGCCCAACATAAAGACACGACCGGGGCGCCATCACGAATTCCATGCGGCGTTTCTCGCGGCTATTGAAAGCTTCCTCGCCTTGCCGCTGGGCTTCCGCGTCTCGTTGACGACGTTTTCGCTCGCTTTCTCTCGCCGACTGTCGCTACCGCCGCTAGCCATTTTATTCTTCAAGCCGTTCCGCATGGAATGCCTGCTTTCCCTTCGCGACCCAAAGGTCCCGCGCATGCTCGGCTTCTTGGCTCTGCAACTTGGCGGCGATCCAGAGTAGCGCGCCATATATGATGGTGCGATCA
>NZ_RZOT01000223.1:0-9085 GCF_003999085.1 Mesorhizobium sp. M4A.F.Ca.ET.090.04.2.1 | reverse complement strand
CTGGAATTGCTCTTCTGTTCCTACGCAATTCCGGACGGAAAACCGCTTCGCACTTTTCCTGGAATTGCTCTTCTGTTCCTACGCAATTCCGGACGGAAAACCGCTTCGCACTTTTCCTGGAATTGCTTTTAAGCAAAGCGACCCCGGCAGCCAGGCGCCGGGGTCGTGCCGATCGCCTACTGGCCGGTGACGATCTTGGTCCAGGTCCGCGTGATGACGCGCTGGGTTTTGGGATCGTATGGCTGGACGGTGTACAGCTTCTGCAAGGTCGCGGCGTCCGGATAGATCGCCGGATCGTCGAGGATCGCCTTGTCGACGAATTGCTGCGAGGCTTTGTTGCCGTTGGCGTACAGCACATAGTTGGACGATTTGGCGATCACTTCCGGCTTCATCATGTAGTTGAGGAACTCATGCGCCTCGGCGACATGCGGCGCATCGGCCGGGATCGCCATCTGATCGAACCACATCTGGGCGCCTTCCTTCGGCACCGAATAGCCGATCTCGACGCCCTGCTTGGCCTCGACGGCGCGGTTGCGCGCCTGGAAGACGTCGCCCGACCAGCCGACAGCCAGGCAGATGTCGCCGTTGGCGAGCGCGTTGATGTATTCGGACGAGTGGAACTTGCGGATATAGGGCCGGACTTTCAGGAGTGTCTCCTCGGCCTTGGCGATGTCATCGGGCGAGGTGCTGTTCGGGTCGAGGCCGAGATATTTCAGCGCCGCCGGGATGATGTCGGCGGGCGAATCCAGCACATAGACGCCGCAATCCTTCAGCTTGGCCAGCGTATCCGGATTGAAGAACGTATCCCAGCTGTCGATCTTGTCGGTGCCAAGGGCCGCCTGCACCTTCTTGATGTTGTAGCCGATGCCGACGGTGCCCCACATGTAGTTGATCGAATACTCATTGCCGGGATCGTATTTGGCGGTGCGCTCCTGAACGGTGTCCCACATGTTCGACAGGTTCGGCAGCTTCGACCTGTCGAGCTTCTGGAAAACGCCGGCCTGGATCTGGCGGGCGAGGAAATTGCCGCTGGGTACGACGACGTCATAGCCGCTGCCGCCGGCCAAAAGCTTGGTTTCGAGGATCTCGTTGGAATCGAACGTGTCGTAGACGACCTTGATGCCGGTTTCCTTGGTGAAATCGTCGATGATCGAACTGTCGATGTAGTCGGACCAGTTGAAGACGTTGACGACGCGGTCCTCGGCGTGGCCGCCGATGGTGAAAAGCGTCAGGAATGCCGAGGTCGCCGAAAGCCAGAGCGCTTTGCGGGTCATGCTGTTCTCCTTTGGTGAGTGTTCCGTCGCCAATCCGTCGCGGCCTCCGCGCGGCTGGGCATTTGCTTCAGATTATTGAGCTTTCTGGAGAGCGACAAGCGCGAACGGCCGGCTGCGCGGCGGTCCGACATGAGGCCGATGAAAGCTTTGGGCCGTTGCCGTGGCCTGGGGGATGTGCCGACGTCGTCAGAGGCTTTCGCCATGGCGCGGGCAGGGATATGACGATGTGGTCCGGTTCCGATTGGACCGGCATTGAGACTTGGCAAGATACGCCTGTCTTGTTGTTGCCGTGCCCTTAGCCTGCCCGCCCGGCAACGACGTTGTCAATGGCCCATCTCGCGCTTTGGCGCATCCGCTGCGTTAATTGGGGGATGGCAGTCCGGTGACGCCAGGGCGCTGGGGGCGCGGCTGCCGCTTGAACTCGAGCCCGATATGGACGAGCAGCGCCGTGACGACGACCGCACCACCGACGATGGTGCGCACAGACGGCACTTCCGAATGCACGAGCCAGACCCAGATCGGGCCAAGGATCGGCTCGAACGTGCCGAGCAGCGCCGCTATCGCCGCCGGGACGAGGCGGGCGCCGGTAGCGAAGAAGGCGAGGCCGACGCCGAGGTTGAGGACGCCGAAGGCGAACAGGAAGCCCATGTCGCGGCCGGAAACGGCAAATTCCGAGGCCTGGGAGGCCGCGAACGCGCCGGCGAGCAGCGCGCCGAGGCAGTTGGCCGGCGTCATGCGCACATGGGCGAAGCGGCGGGTGATCACCGTGGCGACCGAAAACATGCAGGCGATCAGCAACGCCAGGCTGTCGCCGACGGGAGACACGGTGCCGTCGAGCGATTCAGAGACCATGATGGCGACGCCGGCGATGACGGCGGCGATCGCCACCCAGGTCGCCGCCGCCACCCGCTCGCGAAACAGCACCCAGGCAAGCAGCGCGGCAAGCAGCGGCACGCCGGCCTGCATCAAGAGGATGTTGGCGACGGTGGTGTAGGAAAGCGCAACGATGAACGAGGTCGACGCGGTGGCGAAACAGATCGCGACGGCAAGGCCGGGCAGGCCCATGCCACGAAACAGTTTCAGCGTGCCTCGCCAGCCGTCGCGCCAAGCCATGAAGCAGAGCAGGAAGGCCACCGCCCAGAGCGAGCGCCAGAATACAATCGTCCAGTTGTCGGTAATGTCGATGAAGCGGGCGATGGTGCCGCCAAAGCTCCACATCAGCGCCGACAGGAACACCAGCAGCATGCCAAGGCGCTCGTCGCCAGGCGAGATGGCCGGGCGCGGCGGGACGGCTGGCGAAGCGTGCGATACGGCGTCGGTCATGGTTGCGACTGTCGGCGATTTCAGGGCGGCACGATGCGCGATGGGCGACAGAACCGCGCTGCATTCGCCTAACGCATCGGCGGCTGCAAGGCGTGATCCAGCCGCGCGTTCCGTTTGGCGCACTGGCGCATTAGCTCGACCAACGCGTCCAGCCCCGGCCGATACCTCCGGTTAAGAGGAGGCGTCCCGGTTGCGCCGAATGAGCCGCCAGAGGCCGACCAGGGGGACCAGCAAAATCACACCGAATTTCTTCAGCGCAATCAGCGCCACCGCCAGCAGTCCGGCCTTGGCCGCCAGCTTGCCCGCGATAAGGCCACCGATGCCCACAGCGGCGACGGTGTCGAAGCCTGGCCTGAAATCGACATACTTCTTGCCCGGGCTGAAGGTTGCGAGGCCAAGGACCTCGTCCAGGCTCTGCCTGATCTCGGGCAGTTGCTCCACCGTGGCGATGTAGCTCATCACGAAGACCCCCTCCCGGCCGAGAAAGCGCACATCGTAGTTGAGCGTGTGGACGGCATCGGTTCCGAACTGCAGCTCCTTGGCCCAGTGCAGACGTTTGTTGACGGCATCGTAGACGGGCGGCGAGGCCCAGCCGATCAAGGTGACGGGCTGAAATCCGTCCTTCACCCTTTGATCGTTGCTGGACAGGGTGTCCTCCTGCATGCTGCGCAACAATTCAGCGTAGTCGATCGACGCGGCGTCGCTGTCATCGACATAGCCGATCTTTTCCCAGCGCAACTCAATGCCCCAATTGTTCTCGGCGATGGGATCATGGCTGGTCGGAAAAATCATACCGACGGAGTCGGCACCGGCATCTGGCGGATTGCCCCAAGCCTCGGTCAGGACGGAGGCGGCATCCTTCTTGTCCAGGAAGTAGAACTTACCCTTGAGATCGAGGTGCACGCCTTCGGCAAGATCTATCGCACCGGTCCTGGGCTCGATCTTGTCAAGGAATGCCTTGCCGGCATCATTGTACTCTTGGTACGATTTGAAGAATTCCGAGGATTTCTCCGCAAATGCGGATGAGGCTGAAAGGGCAAGCGTCAGCCCAAGCCAAAAAACTTTCCTGTTCATCGCCGACCCCCCAGTCTTGCGCAATTCGTTTTTGATATCGCGGCGCTAATGCTTAATCAATATTGCCGACGGAAAGATTGCGTGGAGAACCCTCAATGGCTTGCTGTTGCAAAGGAGGATGGGCCTCCCGGGCCGACCAGCACAATCGACGTCACTGGAAATCGAAGGCGCTCAAGCCGGTCACCATCTCGTCCAGGCCAAGCGGCCGCGTCACCGGCGGCTCGGCGCGCGCCAGGCAACCGATGCGTTCGCAGAGCCGGCAGGCGGGTCCCACCGGCGTGGCGACGGCGACGCCCTGCCCCGACTTGCCGCTCGCCGTTCCCGGAAGGGCGCCGCCATAGACGATCTCGTCACGAAAGCCGATATCGCAGCCGATGAGCAGCGCCGTGCGGCGCGGCCGCTCCGAGAACGCGCCCTGTGGCCCTTCCAGCGTGCGGGCAATGCAGAGGAATTCGGCGCCGTCAGGCATTTCCACCGCCTCCACCAGGATCTGGCCGGGCTGGGTGAAGGCGGCATGGACCGGCAGCTTCGGACAGCCGCCGCCGAAGCGGCTCTGCGGAAAGCCCTGGCTGCCCGCCTTGCGGAAGCGGTTGCCGGCATTGTCGACCTCAAGCATGAAGAACGGCACACCGGAGGCGCCGGGACGCTGCAGCATGGTCAGGCGGTTGGCCGCCTGCTCGAAGGACACGCCGAAGCGCGAACGCAGCACGTCGATATCGTAACGGGCACGCAGCGCGGCGGCATGGAAGGCCTGATAGGGCATCATCAGGGCATGCGCCGCGTAGCGGCCGAGCTCGAAGCGGGCGAGCCGGCGGGCCTCGTCCGTGGTCAGCTTCAGCGCCTGGATCTCTCCAGCTACCGCGACCGTCATGCGGATCAGCGAGGCTTCCATCGCCACTTCGCGCAATTGGTCGAAGGGCGACAGCCGCTCGGACAGGAACAGGCGTTGCGAGTGGCGATCGTAGCGGCGGCGCCAGTTCGGCATGGTGGCGACGGGCAGCACCTTGACGACGATGCCGTATTCGCGCCTAAGCCAGGCTTTCAGCGCGCCGAACAGGTCGTCGCCGGGGTCAAGCAGCGCGGTGAAGGCCTCGGCCTCCTCCTCCAGCGCGGCGAAATGGTTCGGCCGGCGCTCGAATATCTCATGCACCTCATCGACCGGCAGGCGGGCGCCGGACAGCGCGGTGGCGCGGCCCTCGCGCGCCAGGAGCTCGTTGAGATCGGAAAGCCGCTCGGCCTGCTCGCGATAGGCGCGGAACAGTTTCACCATCGCGGCGGATGCGTTGGGGGCCGCTTCGGCGAGCTCGATCAGCTCCTGGTCGCCCGGCAGTTCGGCCGCCAGCAGCGGGTCGCCGAACACTTCCTTGAGCGCCGAAATCGACCCCTTCGCCTCGCCCTGCAATTCATGCGGATCGACCTTGTAGACCGAGGCCAGCCTGAGGATCAGTTGCACCGTCAGCGGCCGCTGGTTGCGCTCGATCAGATTGAGATAGGACGGCGAGATGCCTAACCCTTCGGCCATCGCCGTCTGGGTCAGGCCCTTGGCATTGCGGATGCGGCGGATGCGCGGCCCGGCAAAAATCTTCTGGTCAGCCACTCAAATCCATCCTTGACAGGAATTTACACGATCTGGCCGCAGAGGCCTGCGCGCAACCTTTTACAATCGTGACAAATTTACAGAGCTTACCAGTCAAGCGCAACACTAATTTTCCCTTATTTTTCGGCCAAAAGCTCGGTTTTACTCGCGTGTTTCGCAGGGCGATGTAAATGATGTCACACACCAACGGCGCACAACTCCCATGACGCGACGTTTCCAAGAACCGACCTCGAATGAACTGGAGTATCCAATGACCGATTTTTACAACCTCGTCCCATCCGCGCCCGAAGGTCGCTTCGATGGTATCGAGCGGCCCTATTCGCCCGAGGATGTGAAGCGGCTGCGCGGCTCGGTCCAGATTCGCCAGAGCCTTGCCGAAATGGGCGCCAACCGGCTGTGGAAACTCATCCACGAGGAGGACTTCGTCAACGCCCTCGGCGCCATGTCCGGCAACCAGGCCATGCAGCAGGTCAGAGCCGGGCTGAAGGCGATCTATCTGTCAGGCTGGCAGGTCGCGGCCGATGCCAACACCGCGTCCGCCATGTATCCCGACCAGTCGCTCTACCCCGCCAATGCGGCGCCGGAGCTGGTCAAGCGCATCAACCGCACCTTGCAGCGCGCCGACCAGATCGAGACATCCGAAGGCAAGGGGCTTTCGGTCGAGACCTGGTTCGCGCCAATCGTCGCCGACGCCGAGGCCGGCTTCGGCGGACCGCTCAACGCCTTCGAGATAATGAAGGCCTTCATCGAGGCGGGTGCGGCCGGCGTCCACTACGAGGACCAGCTGGCGTCGGAAAAGAAGTGCGGCCATCTCGGCGGCAAGGTCCTGATCCCGACGGCGGCGCATATCCGCAACCTCAATGCGGCCCGCCTCGCGGCCGACGTAATGGGCACGCCGACGCTGGTCGTGGCACGCACCGACGCGGAGGCGGCGAAGCTTTTGACGTCGGATATCGACGAGCGCGACCAGCCCTTCGTCGACTATGATGCCGGCCGCACGGTCGAGGGCTTTTACCAGGTCAGGAACGGCATCGAGCCCTGCATAGCGCGCGCCATTGCCTATGCGCCGCATGCGGACCTCATCTGGTGCGAGACCTCGAAGCCCGATCTGGCGCAGGCCAAGAAGTTCGCCGAGGGTGTGCGCAGGCATCATCCGGGCAAGCTGCTCGCCTACAACTGCTCGCCGTCGTTCAACTGGAAGAAGAACCTCGACGACGCGACGATCGCCAAGTTCCAGCGGGAACTCGGCGCCATGGGCTACAAGTTCCAGTTCATCACGCTGGCCGGCTTCCACCAGCTCAACTTCGGCATGTTCGAGCTGGCCCGTGGCTACAAGGCGAGGCAGATGGCGGCCTATTCGGAACTGCAGGAGGCTGAATTCGCGGCCGAGGTCCATGGCTACACCGCGACCAAGCACCAGCGCGAGGTCGGCACCGGCTATTTCGACGCGGTCTCGATGGCGATCACCGGCGGTCAGTCGTCGACCACCGCCATGCATGAATCGACCGAGCACGCCCAGTTCAAGCCGGCAGCCGAGTGAGCTGCCACAGAAGACGACCAACAGAGGAAACGCCCGAGAGGGCATAGGACACAAGGAGAAGACCAATGGCATCGATAAGCCGCGTCAAGGAAAGGGCGGAAGAGCAGTCCTCGGCCATGAGCGTCGACCAGCAGGCGACCATCCGCATGCTGGCCAATGACCTGCACAGGCTCAACCAGTCGGTGATGAAGGCGGTCGAGGCGGGCGTCTCGGTGGAGCTCGTGCGCTCGGCAAGGCATCATGGCGGCGACGGCAATTGGGGCGACCTCCTGATCCCGGTGATCGTCACCCAGCAAAACCACGGCTGACCACGTTCCACGGTGGCGCATTCGCCGAATTCTGTCTCGCCCGCGCGGTAACGCGCGGGCGACTTTCGTTTTGCAAAGCCCGGCTCCGACTGCCAGGAATAAACCTGGCACTAAATTTTAGCTTTTCTTGCGATATTCTGGAAATTAGCCATTTCAGCTTGACACCAGCGGCGATCTCACGCCAATTGTCCCTCAAGTTTCAACCCTGCATTGAAACAGAGATGAGTGCCCGCCCGCACATGAGCCCCAGCAATCGCGAGACCAGGACTGAAAGACATCTGAATCCGGAGGGCCGTGGCGGCGGCGCCGAGATGCTGACCGATTTCTCTCAGGTGCTCGTCATCGGAAAGTCGCCGATAAACAGGGTCGTGGTGTCGAAAATCGTCGAGAAATCAGGGCTGAAGCCGATTTCCGAATCGCCCGATACGGCGGCGAAAGCCTTGCGCTGCCTCATTCCCGGCGCGATCGTGCTCGACGGCGGCGCCGACAACAAGGACTGCGACGCGTTGATCTCCGGAATAGATGCGCTCAGGCGGATTTCGGGCAAGGCATTGCCCTCGGTGATCCTGCTTTCAACCAAGACTGGCACACCGGAGAGCCTGGGTCTCTCGAGTGTGATCGATGTCGTGATCGCCAAACCGATCACTCCCGAGAGGCTGCAACCGGTGATCGACCGCCTGATCGGGTCAGGGCGCGGCTAGCAGAAACCGGATCCGCCGTTCCAGCGCTGGGGCACAAGTCAGCCGCTAGAAACGATGCTTTCAATCAACCTTGGCAGTTCGCCAAGATCGGCGATCTGGCGAAAACGCGGCGCGGCCCTCGGCGGCTCGACATGTTCGAGCACCCAGGTCAACTCGTGCGGCACGTGCACGCCCCAGCCGCCGGCGTCGATGGCCGGAACGACATCGGATTTGAGCGAGTTGCCGACCATCATGCTTTTCTCGGGCCCGTCGCCATGGCGGCTGAAGATTCGGGCATAGGTGGTCGCGCTCTTGTCGCTGACGATCTCGACGGCGTCGAACAGATCGCCGAGGCCTGATTGCGCCAGCTTGCGTTCCTGGTCGAAAAGGTCACCCTTGGTGATCAGCACCAGGCGATAGGAACCGGCCAGCTTCTCCACCGTCTCGCGCGCATGGGCCAGCGGCTCGATCGGATGGCTGAGCATCTCGCGGCCGGCGGCAAGGATTTCGGCGACCACCGATCCCGGCACACGGCCGCCGCTGATCTCGATCGCGGTTTCGATCATCGACAGGGTGAAGCCCTTGATGCCGAAGCCGTAGACGGCAAGGTTGCGCCTTTCCGCTT
Organism: Mesorhizobium sp. M4A.F.Ca.ET.090.04.2.1; assembly: GCF_003999085.1. Taxonomy (NCBI): domain Bacteria; kingdom Pseudomonadati; phylum Pseudomonadota; class Alphaproteobacteria; order Hyphomicrobiales; family Phyllobacteriaceae; genus Mesorhizobium; species Mesorhizobium sp. M4A.F.Ca.ET.090.04.2.1. The sequence continues at coordinate 664 of NZ_RZOT01000223.1, read as the reverse complement.
CGAGTAGCCGCGCCGAAATATGCTCCGCCTCGCCATGCTCGGCCAACAGTCCTGCGAAGCGCTTCTCGGTCAGGCGGAAGAACTGCTCGTTCTGCCACAGCGTGTCGTCGGCATCGAAGCCGATCGTCGTCAGTTCATGGCCGGCCATGGCTGTCCTGCGTCGGGGTCCAAGGTAATCGCATTTCGCGAGGCGTCGAACCTAAGCCCGCCACGGCGAATTTCAACCGCGGCAGCAACCGCACAGGGGTTCCCCTTCCCTTCCATCGCCGGCCACGGCTATACTTCACCATCTGCAACGCAATCTGGTGATTGATGCCGCCTGAAAAAAAGGAAGTCCGTCCGTCTAGCCGCGGAGGGCGTACCCGCACGCCTGCCTTCTTGAAGAACCAACGCGGCGTGAAGAGCTGGAAGGAGGCCAGCGCCTGGCTGGAATGGCGCGGCATCGAGGACATCGAATGCATCACGCCTGACCAGGCCGGCGTTGCCCGCGGCAAGATGATGCCGTCGAAGAAATTCACCTCCAACACCTCGCTGGCGCTGCCCTCGGCGGTGTTCATGACAACGATTTCCGGCGGTTATCCCGAGGACGGCAACGGTTTCCACTATCCGGAGGATGACGGCGATCTCAAGTTGATGCCGGACCTTTCGACGCTGACCGTGGTGC
>NZ_RZOT01000222.1:0-9115 GCF_003999085.1 Mesorhizobium sp. M4A.F.Ca.ET.090.04.2.1 | reverse complement strand
AGGCCGGACATGAGACCGTTGGGCCGATCCAGGCGCTGTTTGCGGCGCGCGAGGCGGTCGGCGACATAGCCGGCATCTGCGAGCGCAAGCCCGACGTGTGCGAGACCGGTAAATCCGCCATGCACACGATCGGCGCCCGCGCCAGGGAGACCGCCAAGATCGCCGCCGCCATGATGGAGGACGGCCAGGCCGGCGATAAGGCCAGCGACGGAGGGCTCGACACGTCCGTGGCCACAGGCAGCGTGGACGTCGTTCTGCCGGCGACCGTCAACATTCCGGCGAAGGCGCCGACTAAGAATTGAGTTTTAGCCGCTGATTGGCGACACCGCAGGCCCGTCCGACCTCTCGACGCCTGCGGTGTTTTCTTTCTTTTTTCGTGACGCGGGGATGCCGGATGACTATATCCGGCACAATGACGACCACGATCCAGACGATCCGCGACGACTTTTCCCTGCTCGACGAGTGGGAGGACCGCTATCGCTACGTGATCGAACTCGGCGAAGCGCTGCCGCCGTTCCCCGACGCCGCGCGGACTCCCGCCAACAAGGTGCCGGGCTGCGTCAGCCAGGTGTGGCTCACCACCGACCAGGGACAAGGGACCGATCCGGTCATCACCTTCCAGGGCGATTCGGATGCCCATATCGTGCGTGGCCTGGTCGCTATCATGCTGGCGCTGTTTTCCGGGCGCCCGGCGAGCGAGATCCAGAAAACAGACGCCGAGGCGACACTCAAGGGGCTCGGCCTCGACGAGCACCTTTCGCCGCAGCGCGCCAACGGCCTGCGCTCGATGGTCAAGCGCATCAAGCACGACGCCGATACGGCGCTGAAGCAGATCGCCTGATCTGACAAATCGTATTTTGAGCGATTGGCCGGCTGGGCAATGGACTGGCATGCCCGCACGCTCAAAGCAAAAACGGCGCCCGAAGGCGCCGTCCGGCATCGAAATGGAAAAGATGCTGCTTCAGCGACCCTTGCGCTTGCGCCCAAGGCCCATCTTCTTGGCAAGCTGCGAGCGGGCGGCCGCATAGTTGGGCGCGACCATCGGGTAGCTTGCGTCGAGGCCCCACTTCTCACGATATTCATCGGGCGTGAGATTGTAGTGGGTCATCAGGTGGCGCTTCAGCGATTTGAACTTCTTGCCGTCCTCGAGACAGACGATGTAATCGTCATGGACAGAGCGCTTCGGGTTGACCGCAGGCTTCTGCTTGTCGGCGGGCGGCGCCTCGGCGGTGCCACCCACGCGGCCCAGGGCGGCATGGACATCGGCGATCAGGTTCGGCAGCTCGCCGACGGGTACGGGATTGTTGCTGACGTAAGCGGCGACCACATCGGCAGTCAGCTCAATCAGCGCGTCGCTATTTCGGGAAGGTGTTTCGGCGATATCCATTGTGTTCAGGCCCCAACGAGAGTTGTTTCTAACTGCGCCCTTTTTTCGGCTGGGCATCGCGCGAATTTCATGCAGGAAAGTGCCTCTGCGATTCGCGTCGAATTATCTTAATGATCCTACCAGTCAAGTAAGTCAATTCGCATATTGCGCTATATTCAACGATATATATCAAATATTCCCCGTTCAGCTTCAAACTTTCGTGCATCGCGTAACTTAGCGAGATTTTTCTGGTCTGACCAGCACGGGTGACGCCACGTCGAACCGCCGTTACATCGGCGAAAGCAGCTAAAATCGGCTCGATGCTTCGGCTATGCTTGACCTTCGACAGATCGCAAGGTTTCCCGATCCTAATGAAATCACGGGTTGCAAGACATTACTGGTGCCCGCGACTTGGCCGGAGCGGCGAAAACCGACAGCTCAATAGGGCGCGATGTATTTGCCATAAACCCAGCCGGCGACGAAATGACCGTTGCGCGACGGGTCGTGCCAAATCTCGCACCAACGGTAGCGGATCGTCTGCTGCTGCTTCCAGCGCGGCTGGCCCGCAATGTCGAGCAGGTTTATCCCGCCGGTGCAGCGTCCGGTCAATTGCAGCACGGTGCCGTTCGGGTAGGCGGCCTGCTTCTGCGAACTGCCCGAAGGATATTTGCGCGCATTAAGCGTGTCGCCGAAGGGCAGGTCCGACACTTGCCAAGCGGCAAAGGCGGTTGCATGAGACTGGCCGACAAAGGCCAGAACGGTTGAAGCGACGGCAAGAGCCGCAGCGGTGCGAACATAGAAACTCATTATCTCTCTCCTCTCCAGCCCAGTATCGGAGCGGCCATCACGCCATAAGCCGGGCCTTGAACCGGCGCTGATCGGCGTGTTCATTTGCCATTCAAGCAATTTCTACAGCGAGACGTAATGACCAGATCCCCTGCCTTTTCGACCGCCAGCCCGCCGCAGACCGAGAAGCGACCTGTCTTCGACACCCACCACGGCTTCACCCGCACCGACGACTATGCCTGGCTGCGGGCCGACAATTGGCAGGCGATGTTCAGGGACCCTTCCCTGCTCGACGGCCGGATCCGCGCCCATCTCGAAGCCGAGAATGCCTACCAGGCGGAGCTGATGGCCGATACGGCTGCGCTTCGGAAGCAGCTCTTCGCCGAGATGAAGGGGCGCATCAAGGAGGACGACTCCACCGTGCCGATGAAGGACGGGCCCTACGCCTATGGTTCGTCCTACAGGCTGGGGGGCGAGCAGCCACGCTATTTCCGCACGCAGCGCGAAGGCGGCGAGGAGAAGATCCTGCTCGACGGTGACGTGGAAGCGGGCGGCAAGCCCTATTTCCGGCTCGGCGGCGTCGACCATTCAGCCGACCACGGGAAGCTTTTGTGGGCATTCGACGACAAGGGATCAGAATTCTTCACGCTGCGCGTGCGCGACCTCGGCAACGGCCAGGAACTGGCGGACCAGATCCCCGACACCGGAGGCGGGGGCGTCTGGAATGCCGGCGATGACGGATTCTTCTACACACGCCTCGACGACAATCACCGTCCCTCCAAGGTGCTGTTCCACGCGCTCGGCGACAACGCCGAAAACGATCGGCTGATCTATGAGGAAACCGATCCGGGCTTCTTCATGGATGTCGGCGGCACGCGCTCCAAAGAATGGATCATGATCGGCATCAACGATCACGAGACCTCGGAATACCGGCTGTTGCGCGCCGACGACCCGCGTGCCGAGCCGAAGCTGGTCGCCGCGCGCGAAACCGGCCTGCAATATGATCTGGAGGAAGGCGGAGACATCTTCTTCATCCTCACCAACGCCGACGGCGCCAAGGATTTCAAGGTCATGACGGCGCCGGCCAATGCTCCGGCACGCGCCAACTGGCGCGAGCTGGTTCCGCACGAGCCCGGACGGCTGATCCTCTCGGTCCTGGGCTTCAACAATTACATGGTCCGCCTGGAGCGCAAGGAAGGCCTGCCGCGCATCGTCGTGCGCGACCGCGAAAGCGGCGAGGAGCACCTCATCTTCTTCGACGAGGAAGCGTTCTCGCTCGGCCTGTCGGGTTCCTACGAATACGACACCGAGACCATGCGCTTCACCTATTCCTCGATGACGACGCCAGCGCAGGTCTTCGACTACAACATGCGCACCCGCGAACGCGTGCTCCTCAAGACCCAGGAAGTGCCTTCGGGTCATGAGCCCGACCACTATGTGACGCGGCGGCTGATGGCGCCCGCGGCCGACGGCGAGCTGGTGCCGATCTCGCTCATCCATCACCGCGACACGCCGCTCGACGGCTCGGCGCCTTGCCTGCTCTACGGCTACGGTTCCTACGGCATCACCGTGCCGGCGTCCTTCAACACCAATTGCCTGTCGCTGGTCGACCGCGGCTTCGTCTACGCCATCGCCCATGTCCGCGGCGGCAAGGACAAGGGCTACGGCTGGTACGACGACGGCAAGCGGGCGCAGAAGATCAATACGTTCACCGACTTCATCGCCTGCGCGCGCCATCTGGTGGCCGAGCGCTACACGGGGCATGACCGCATCGTCGCGCAAGGCGGCTCGGCCGGCGGCATGCTGATGGGGGCGATCGCCAATCTGGCGCCGGAGTGTTTTGGCGGCATCGTCGCCGAGGTGCCGTTCGTCGACGTGCTGACCACCATGCTCGACGCCACCTTGCCGCTGACGCCGCCCGAATGGCCGGAATGGGGCAATCCGATCGCCTCGGCCGAAGACTACCGAACGATCGCGGCCTATTCGCCCTATGACAATGTGGCCGCGCTCGACTATCCGCCGATCCTGGCGCAGGCAGGGCTCACCGATCCGCGCGTGACTTACTGGGAGCCGGCCAAATGGGTGGCGCGGCTGCGCGAGCGCAAGCGCGGCGACAATCCGGTGCTGTTCAAGATCAACATGGAGTCCGGCCATGCTGGCGCTTCCGGCCGATTCTCGAGGCTGGAAGAGATCGCCTACACCTACGCCTTCGCGCTGAAGGTGGCGGGCAAGGCCGATTCAGTCTCGGCGGCGGCGAGCGTGTGAGAAGGCCATTGCGTCGCGAGCCACGGCGTGGCTTTGATTTGGTGAAGTCGCGGAGGACCCTGGAATGATCGACCTGGCCACATTGGCGACCTATGTTGCGGTCGTGCTCGGCTTTGTGTTCATTCCCGGCCCCGCCACGCTGCTGACCGTCGCGCGGGCGACGAGTTCGGGAACGAAAGTGGGCATCGCCACCGGCGCCGGGATCGCGGCCGGCGATATATTCCACACCGTCATGGCGATGGTCGGCATCTCGGCGATCATCGCCACATCGGCGATGCTGTTCAGCATCGTCAAATATGTCGGCGCGGCCTATCTCGTTTATCTTGGCATACGTGCGATCATCGAGAAGACATCGACCGATCCAGCCGCCGGTGCGCTTGCGATCCGGGCGGGCAAGGCTTTCCGCCAGGCGGTGCTAACCGAGATGCTCAACCCCAAGACCGCGCTGTTCTTCCTCGCCTTCCTGCCGCAATTCGTGCGGCCGGAAAACGGATCGGTGATGCTTCAGCTGGCGGCATTGGGAATCATCTTCGTCCTGCTAGGCCTGTTCAGCACGGTCGTCTTCGCGGTGAGCGCGGGTGGGCTGGGCGCCTTCCTGCGCCGGAATCCCGCGGTGCTGAAATGGCAAGGCAAGGTCGTCGGCGCGATCTACTGTGCGCTCGGTGTGCGCCTTGCGCTGCAACAGCGCTGAGCGGTGCGCACCTGCTGTTCAGAGCAGCTCAAAACGGCCGTCCAGCGGCCGATTGCGGGACCTGCCGGCATCGCTCCCAAACTGATGCGTCCGGTCATAAATTTTTGATTTGCGCATGACGTTTTCAGAGGCTTCATTTCGCGCTGATGCGCGGCGATTTTGTGCTCGCAATTGCCGCTGTCGCGCGCTACCCAATGCCCGGCTTTTTTCGAGCCGCGCCTGCCAGTCACCGTCTTGCAAGGGTCCGCCATGCTGCTCGTCGACGTCTATCTCGACAAATCGCCCATCCAGGGCATCGGCGTCTTCGCCAAGAACCACATCCCCCAAGGCACGCTGATCTGGAAGCTCGACCCCAGATTCGACCGGGTGATCGAGGTCGACACCTATGAGAACGAGACCGGCCCGGTGAAATCCTATCTCGACCGCTATTCCTATCCCGACCGCCGCGATCCGGCCTACATCGTCTTCGAGGCCGATGACGCCCGCTACATGAACCATGACGACGACCCGAATTGCGACGTCTCCTCGCCGGAGGAGACGTATGCCTTGCGCGATATCGCGCCGGGCGAGGAACTGACCTGCGACTACAATCACTTCTTCGAAAGCGGCTTCGACTTCCTCGGCGACCGCCACCCCGTAAGCTAACGCATGGCAGCCAAGGCGCGCGGCGGTTCTGCGGTAACGACACGCTCAAGAACACAGCCGAAGCGCGTTGTAGGGTGCCTTTCAGACGCGGCGCATTAGACCGGGCGCAATTCTGGCTGGCGTCTCATCGCAAATCTGCCAAGCTGGTTACGAAGGCCTGTCATGGCCTTGCCGGCGAATATGCCGATGCCAACACCGCCCGCGATCGCCAGCAGGTGAAAGATCGGAGCCGGTAACGCAGGTGACGCCGGCGCCATCAATAGCTCCGGGACGAAGCGGTGAAACAGATATATGGGAAAGGCGGAGGCAGCGACCTGCGTCATCACGCGGCCGGCCCGTGCCGGCAAGCGGATACGCGGCACGTAAAGGAGAGCCAGAAGCGCGGCGAAGATCATCAAATACTTGACGGCTGTCCCGATCCAAACTGCCTCCCAGAAGGCTAGATAGCCCAGCACCGGGGCGGCGAACGCCATCAAGATGAGCCTTCTTGCCGGATTGTCGGCAAAACCGGCACACCAACCGAAGACGGCGAGGTGGAACACCCAGTAGATCGCAAAGATCTGGCGGTTGCCGATGTCGACCAATGGCGGGATGGAAAAGCGAGCGGCGACGGCAACCCCCAACAGGCCAAGCGAGAAGGCGAAGGGTCGCAACCGTGCGAGCTTGCGCGCAGCCGGCACAGTGAAGATGAGGGAGAAGATGAGGAGCGTCTGCGCATAGGCCTCGATGAACCAGTAAAGATAGGGGATCATCTCGTGGCGCTCCGGCTCGGCATAACCAAGATTGCCGGTAAGCGTCACCGAGGCCAGGGGAATCGCTCGCCAGGCAAACGCGTAGGCGGCAACGATGAGGAAATAAGGGATCAGGACGCCGATCGCAGGCCTCAACGCCTGTCGGATCCGGCCGGCAAGGAGGTGGGTCGCCTGGAACCGCGCCAGGCCGAAACCGACGAGCAGCATCATCACGCCGGAGCCGCCGGGAATTGGCCACAGCGTCTCGTGATGGATCACCACCAGCAGGATCGCCATCACCCTCAGCACAAGGTCGATCGGCAATCCGCTGGTCTCCTTGCACTTGAAAGTCGGCATCGCCCCATGGCGGTTGGCAAACTCGGCGACCCTCAGGTGTTCCCAACCATGCGGCAGGTCCATGCCAAGGCGTTCAAGTTCCATAGCCAACTGCAGGTAGCGAAGGGAATCCCCGCCGCGCGAGACGAAACTGTCGTTGCGGCCAACGGCGAGTGGATAGAATACCCGGCTGTAGGCCCCGAGCAGGCCGCCCGTCCCGCAGCGGATCTCCGTCCGCCTTTCCAGCCTGTCCTGTTCAAGGCATGCATAGTCGGTCTTGCCCGAAGTAAGCCTGGGGAAGTTGTCCACCGCGGTAACGGAAACCAGGTTGGCCGGAAGACGGCTGGTCTCGGCGAGGATGCACTGCGCCCTTGCGATCGTACCCGCATCGGTCACGTAGGCGTGCAGCCCTCCATCGTCACCCAGCACCGCGGCCGCGATGCCGGCCCGCTTCAGTGCCTGCTCCATGCTATCGAAGCCGATCCTGAGGCCTGCAATCTTGGCGAAGCGGCTCTTGCGTCCGACAATACGGAAGTAACCCTGCTCGTCGCGCACGGCCACGTCGCCGGTATTTAGGGCCTCGAGTTCGGCCCCGCGCGCCAGGTCGCAGCGCTGCTCGGCATACCCCATCATCACGTTTGGGCCGCGATAGATGAGGTCTCCGGGGGTGCCAGATTGCCTGATCGGGTTTCCCTGGGCATCGATGAGGCTAAGGCTGCCGCCGGGAATAGCCATGCCGATACGCTCCTCCCTATCGGAAAGGCATTCCGGCGGGACGAAGGCGATGCGGGCCGTCGCCTCCGTCTGGCCATACATGACGAAGAAGCCGCCCTCCCTGGCGCGCATGTGGTCCCGGTAGAGGCGGATGAGGTCGGGGGCGAGCTGTCCGCCTGCCACCGTCATCATGCGCAGCGTCTTCACCTCGGCGGAACGGAACTGCGCCCTTTCCAGTAGTTCGTAGGAATACGGGACGCCGGAAAGATTTGTACAGCCGCCGTCAGCGATTACCCTCGGGAAATCGCCATGCATGACTGAGATGCCAGGAAAGAGGATGCTGCCGCCGGCAATCAGATGGGAATTAAGCACTGACAGTCCGTAGGAATAATGGAGCGGCAGGACCAGCGCAGCCCGGTCGGCGCACGAGAGTTCGAGATAGGTTGCGATCGAGCGCGCATTGGCATCGAGATTGGCATGGGAAAGCCGCACCGCCTTGGCCGCACCCGAACTGCCGGAGGTCATAAGCAGCAGCGCGAGATCAGGGTGGACCGGCTGAGCCTCCCTTTCGGACCGAACCTCCTTGATGAGGCGCCAGCGGCCATCGGCCGGCCGGAACGTGAAGTCCGGCTGGAAGACCGCTAGAAAATCATCCCACAGCTTCTCGTCGCAAGGCGGCAACATGGCCACCGCGTGGCCCGCCCGCAGGGCTCCAAGATAGGCGACGACCACATGTTCCGAGGTTTCCGCCGAGATGGCCACGAGCTCCTTTTCGCCTTGTCCAAGCCGCGTGGCGAAGCGCAGCGTGAGGCTGTCGAGTTCCGCATAGGAGAGCGTCCGCCCATCAGGAAAAAGAAGTGCTGTGCGCTGCCCACCACGGGCGATTTCGGACACAAGGTCGACAGAGGGCATGGGCGAGCTTCGAATTGCCGGAAAACTGGTCGAAGCGCCGCCTATAATACATGAGTATTCAAGTCAACTAATAGCGGGAATCATCCCGAAGGTTTTTTACGCGCCGGATAGCCGTTGGCGTGTGGCGGCACGGCCTTGAGATAGGCGGCGATCGCGGCGCGGTCGTCGGCTGTCAATTGCGCCATGTTCCTTTGCACGTCGACCATTGCGCCGCCGACGGAATCGAAGTCCGGTGTGAAGCCGGTTTCGAGATAGTTGGCGATGTCGGCTTCCGACCACTCGCCGATGCCGCCCTCACCCGCTGTGATGTTGGGCACGATACCCTTGCCTTCGGCGGCCGTGGCGCCGGCCAGCCACTCGGCCTTCTTCACGCCGCCGGCAAAGTCGCGCGGCGTGTGGCATTCGCCACAGTGGCCCGGCCCCTCGACCAGATAGCGGCCGGCCACGACCTTGTCCGCCGCGCCGTCGGCAAGGGCAATCACTGGCTCGGGGCTGAGATAAAGCCGCTTCCACAGGCCGATGCCGCGGCGGATGTTGAAGGGGAAGGCGAGCTTGTGATCAGGCGCCTTGCCGGCGACCGCCGGCAGCGTCTTCATGAACGCGTAGAGGTCGGCGATGTCGGACGGCTTCATGCGCGCATAAGAGGCGTAGGGAAAGGCCGGGTAGAAA
>NZ_RZOT01000221.1:0-9119 GCF_003999085.1 Mesorhizobium sp. M4A.F.Ca.ET.090.04.2.1 | reverse complement strand
GGCCTCGATGCGGACGCCCGGCCGGTAGTCGATGGCGCTGCCTGAATAGAAGGCTTCGCCGCGCAGGGGCTGCGGCTTTGCGTCCGGGTCCTTGATGAAGGTCTTCGAAAGCGGCGGCTTGTGGTAGGGCAGTTCGCTCTCGTCGCCAATCAGGATGACCGGGCCGTTGTAACCCTCCTCGCGCAGGCTCGCCGCCGCCTGCACGCCAGCGTGACCCGCACCGACAATGACCACCCCGTTCTTCATCGCAGCCCTTTTTGCGCCCAAATCTAGGATCTTCCGCCACGTGGCGATTGTCTGCCGCCGTCGCAAGAGCCCCGGTCCGGGTCGCACCCGGAATGGTCGCCTGTCAATCGCCGCATTCCATGATTACGTCGCATCGGCAAAGGCTTAAAGTTGATAGTTGTAGTTTAGAATTATTCTAAACAGTTGTTTCAATTGAATTTTCTTGGGTGGACCTGTTGACTTCCAACCCCTTCGCCGCTTTATGGAGGCTCGCGCGGCAAGCGCATCCTTTGATGTCTGGGCCTTGAACCCTTTCGATTGGAGGCATTTCGGTGTCTGTCTTCCACGAACCGCGCGACGGCGCGGTCTATGTTGTGCCCGGCGGCATACCCATGCCTCGTCACGGTCTGGCACGCGCGCCTTTTAGCGAATTCCCAAGGAACTGGAGAACGATGATGACAGCACGTAATGGCGGCAGGCTCGCTGCGATCTGCGCGACTGCCGCGCTGACGGCGGCGGTGTTTGTGCTGCCGGCCAAGGCCGAAACCGACGCCAAGGCGGTCATCAAGACCTATGCCGACATCGCACTCGCCAAATACGAGGATTCGCTAACCACGGCGCAGGCCCTCGACAAGGCCGTCGACGCGCTGCTCGCCAAGCCCTCGGCGGACACGCTGAACGCCGCTCGGGAAGCCTGGAAGGCATCGCGCGTTCCCTACCAGCAGACCGAGGTCTACCGCTTCGGCAACAAGATCGTCGACGACTGGGAAGGCAAGGTGAATTCCTGGCCGCTGGACGAAGGCCTGATCGACTATGTCGCCAAGAGCTACGGCAGTGAGTCCGACACCAATTCGCTCTACACCGCCAATGTGATCGCCAACAAGGAGATCGAGATCAACGGCAAGAAGGTCGACGCCTCGAAGCTGTCGCCAGAATTCCTTTCCGGCACGCTGCAGGAGGCCGGCGGCGTCGAGGCCAATGTCGCGACCGGCTATCACGCCATCGAGTTCCTGCTCTGGGGCCAGGACCTGCACGGCACCGGTCCCGGCGCCGGCGAGCGGCCCTACACGGACTATGACCTCGCCAACTGCACCGGCGGCAATTGCGACCGCCGCGCCGAATATCTGAAGTCGGCGAGCGACCTTTTGGTTTCCGACCTGCGGGAGATGGTCAACAACTGGAAGGAAGACGGCGCCGCCCGCAAGAACTTGGTCGATGGCGACGCCAACGCCGGCATTTCGACCATCTTCACCGGCATGGGTTCCCTGTCCTATGGCGAACTCGCCGGCGAGCGCATGAAGCTCGGCCTGCTGCTGCATGATCCGGAAGAGGAGCACGACTGCTTTTCGGACAACACCTACAACTCGCACCTCTATGACGCCGTCGGCATCCGCGCCGCCTACCACGCCAGCTACACGCGCCTCGACGGCACGGTCGTTTCCGGACCTTCGGTATCGGACATGGTCAAGGTCGCCGACCCGGCGATCGACAAGGAGCTGTCTGATAAGCTCGATGCCTCCGTCGCCAAGATGGAAGCGATCAAGGCGCGCGCGCTGGCCGGCGAGGCCTATGACCAGCAGATCGCCGAGGGCAACACCGAAGGCAACGCCACCGTGCAGGCGGCGATCGATGCGCTGATCGACCAGACCAAGTCGATCGAGCGCGCCGTCGGCTCGCTGAAGCTCAACAGCATCGCCTTCGAAGGCTCCGACAGCCTCGACGCGCCGGACAAGGTATTCAAGTAAGGCGCGAGCATACTCCCAAAAAGTGGAAGCCGATTTTTGGACAAGATCGTGCTCGAATGAGAAACAAGCCAAACGGCGCCGGAGCGGCGCCGTCAGCCAGGGCAAGTGAATGCTGATCTGCCATTGCAACATCATCACCGAGAAGGAGATCGAGCAGACGATCGTAGGGCTGCTGGATGAGGATCCCTGGCAGCTCATCGTGCCGGCCAAGGTCTATCATGCCATGCGCAAGCGCGGTCGCTGTTGCGGCTGCTTCCCAAATGTGGTGGAAACGATCATTCGGGTCACCGAGCACTACCACGCCCGCTCTGAGGCGAGCGGCGCCGACATCGTTTCACACCTGGACCGCGTCAGAGGCTTGCGCGGCCAATACGGGAGCAGAACCCATGAAAGGCGAACCGCAGGTCATCGAGCGGCTTAACGAGGCCCTGTTTCTGGAGCTGGGGGCCGTCAATCAGTACTGGGTCCACTATCGCCTGCTCGAAGACTGGGGCTACACCAAGCTGGCGAAGAAGGAACGGGCGGAATCGATCGAGGAAATGCAGCATGCAGACCGGCTCGTTGCCCGCATCATCTTCCTTGAGGGGCATCCGAACCTGCAGTCCGTGGCGCCGCTGCGCATCGGCCAGAACGTGAAGGAAGTGCTCGAATCCGATCTTGCCGGCGAGTATGACGCGCGCACCGCCTATAAGCGCTCGCGCGAGATCTGCCAGGAGGCCGGCGACTACGTGTCGATGAAACTGTTCGAGGAACTGCTTGCCGACGAGGAAGGTCACATCGACTTCCTCGAGACGCAGCTCGACCTGCTCGCCTCGATCGGCGAGGAGAAATACGGCCAGCTCAATGCCGACTCGGCCAACGAGGCGGAGTAAGGACATGCGGGAATGCGGCGCCGCCTAGATTTCCTGCGCCGCTCGCGGCGGGCCGAAGGCTCGCCTTCCTCGCCTTCCAGGGAAAGCTCGCTGGCCTGGCTGGTTCGCGGGCTTTCTCTCATTTCCGTGATGGCCACCGCTTCAGCGCTGGCTGGAGACCCGCTGCCCGCAGACCTTGCCGCCACGCGCAGCGATCTGACGCCAAAGGACCTGGCGCGCGTCATCGCCGTCACCAGGCCAACCGCGGACTTCTCCAAACCCGAGTCATTCGAGCTGATACAGGGTGGCGCCGGCACCTCGCGCAAGGACGTCAGCCGCGACGCCTTCTCCCAGCCCGCCGCCAACATCACCTTCGAGGAGGAGGGCAACTTCAAGCTCGGCAATGCGCTTTTCCGCAAGAACTGGGTCTCCTCGCCGTCCTCGACGCAGGCATCGGACGGTCTTGGGCCGCTGTTCAACGAGCGCGCCTGCCAGAATTGCCATCTGAAGGACGGCCGCGGCCGCCCGCCGGCAGGTGGCGCCGGCGCCACCTCGATGTTCCTGCGCCTGGCGCGCGATGCAAGCAGCGAGCAAGAGAAAGCCGAGCTTGCCGGTCACAAGCTGCTGAACTTCCCCGATCCGGTCTACGGCTCGCAATTGCAGGAGCTGGCGGTTCCTGGCCTCAAGGGCGAAGGCCGCATGCGCGTTGGCTACCAGGAAGAGAAAGTGACGCTCGCCGACGGCTCCGTCGTCTCGCTGCGCAAGCCGAGCTATTCCGTCGAAGGGCTGGCGTATGGTCCGCTCGATCCGCGCACCACGCTGTCGCCGCGGCTGACGCCGCCGATGATCGGCCTTGGCCTGATCGAGCAGATCGCGCCCGCCGACATCCTCGCCCATGTCGATCCGGACGATCGCGACGGCGACGGCATCTTCGGTCGGCCGAATATTGTGCGTGATGAGTTGAGCGGCGAGGTGACTTTGGGCCGCTTCGGCTGGAAGGCGCAGACCGCGTCGATCCGCGAGCAGGCGGCGGAGGCCTTTGCCGGCGACATCGGCATCTCGACGCCGGAGGCGCCGAAACATTGGGGCGACTGCACGGAGGCCGAAAAGGCCTGCCTTGCCATGCCGAACGGCGTGCAGCAGCGGCTCGGCCCGGTCGAGGCGCCGCCGCCGGTCATGGATCTCGTCACCTTCTATTCGCAGAACCTTGCCGTGCCGGCCCGGCGTGACATCGATAACCGCCAGGTGCTGGCAGGCAAGAAGCAGTTCTACGAGATGGGCTGCATTTCCTGCCATACGCCGAAATTCGTCACCTTGCGCGGCACGCCCAACAAGGCGCAGGCCTTCCAGTTGATCTGGCCCTATTCCGACTTCCTGCTGCATGACATGGGGCCGGGCCTCGCCGATGGACAGTCTGTCGGCGACGCGACCGGCAGCGAATGGCGCACGCCGCCGCTGTGGGGCATCGGCCTGACCGGGACGGTCAACGGCAATATGTTCTTCCTGCATGACGGGCGCGCCCGCACCCTCGCCGAGGCGATCCTGTGGCATGGCGGCGAGGGGCAGAAGGCGCGCGACCGCTTTGCCGCCGCCGATGCTGCCGATCGCGATGCGCTGGTCAAATTCCTGGAGTCCCTGTGATGTCGAAGCGTCTTGCGTTTGCTCTCCTCTTTCCCCTGGCGCTGTTTGGCGTTTCCCCGGCATCGGCTGAGGTGAAGGCTTCCGCTGTCATCCAGCGGGCGATCGATGGCTTTATCCGCCCTGCCTATGCCAGCCTGCACGACCATGCCGGCAGCTTGACCAAGGCCATGCGGACGCTGTGCAATGCGCCGTCGCAAGGCAGCCTCGAGGCGGCGCGTGTCGAGTTCTCGGCCACGGTCGAGGCCTGGTCATCGGCTGAAATCATCGCTTTCGGGCCGATCAAGGAGAACAACCGGCTGGAGCGCATGCTCTACTGGCCGGACCGCAAGGGTATCGGCCTGAAGCAGGTGCAGGCGGCATTGGCCGGCAAGGACCCGACCGCCACCGATCCGGCGCAACTGGCGGACAAGAGCGTCGCCATGCAAGGGCTCGGCGCGCTCGAGTTCGTGCTTTACGGCGACGGCGCCGACGCCCTTGCCGGCAAGGACGATCCCTATCGCTGCGGCTACGGCGCGGCCGTCGCCGGCAATATCGAAACGATGGCCGCCGAGGTTGATGTGGCGTGGAAGAAGCCGGACGGATTTGCCGCGCTCTGGGCCAACCCGGGACCGCAGAACGCGCTCTACCGCGACGGCACCGAAGCGGTGACCGAGCTGGTCGGCGTCTTCATCAACGAGCTGGAGATGGTCCGCGACGTGCGCCTCAAAGGGTTCCTGGGCGGCAAGCCGGACGGCGACAAGCCCAGGCAGGCGATCTATTGGCGCTCGCAAAACACGACGAATTCCCTGGCCGGCAATCTCTCCGGTATCGATGCGCTGTTCGTGGCTTCGAAGCTTGGCGATGCGCTTCCGGCCGATGCGCAATGGATGGCCGAGTCCATCCACATCCAGCTCGCCAATGGTGTTGCGACCGCCAAATCCGTCACCGGTCCGATCGACAAGGCGCTCGCCGATCCGGAGCTGCGAGACAAGCTTGATCATTTCGCGCTGATCACCTCGAGCCTGACGACCTTGATCGGCACTAGGCTGACCGCCGAATTCGGCCTGACCGCCGGCTTCTCCTCGCTGGATGGGGACTGAGCGATGATCTTGCCCCGCACGCCGCTGATCGACCGCCGCGATTTCCTGCGGGCCGCCGGCGCCGGCTTCATCGCCGGGATGGCGCCGCGGGCCTGGGCAAAGACGCTTGATGCCGACGCGGTCTTCGCCACCGCCTTCGTCAAGCGCGACGGCAGCTATGGCGCCGCCGTGCTGTCCGAGGCAGGCAATGTGCTGCATGCGATCGATCTGCCCGACCGTGGCCACGATGTCACCTTCGATCCGATCTCGAAGCGGTCCGTGGTCTTTGCCCGGCAGCCCGGCACCTTTGCCGTGGTTTTCGATCACACCCGTCGCGACAAGCCGCTGACCATCGCAAGCGTCACCGGACGACATTTCTTCGGCCACGGCGTCTTCTCGACCGACGGCGCGCTGCTCTATGCCACCGAGAATGACTTCGACAACGCCGCCGGCGTCGTCGGCGTCTATGACGCGCGCTCAGGTTTCGGGCGCGTTGGCGAATTCCCGACCTACGGCATGGGGCCGCATGAGTTGCATTTGCTCGGCGATGGCCGGACGATCGCGGTCGCCAATGGCGGCATCGAGACCCATCCGGATTACGGCCGCGCCGAGCTCAACATCGCCACCATGAAGCCGTCCTACGTTCTGGTCGACCGCATCACCGGCGATCTGATCGAAAAGCACGAATTGCCCTCGGCGCTGCACCAGCTGTCTATCCGGCACATGGATTGCGACCAGTCCGGCACGGTCTGGTTCGGCTGCCAGTATCGCGGCCCGGCGACCGACCGGCCGCTGCTGATCGGTCGCGCGGCGCGCGGCAAGGACCTACAGTTGCTCGACGTGCCGCAGGATGTGCTCGCGGGCTTCCGCAACTATATCGGCTCGGTCGCCGCCAATCCGGCCGCCGGCACCGTCGCCGTCACATCGCCGGAGGGCAATTCGCTCGCCGTCATTGACGCCGCCAGCGGCCGCATCGTCGCCACCAGGGCGCTGGTCGAGGTCTGCGGCCTGGCGCCTGACGGTTCGGGCTTCATGGCCACGACCGGCACCGGGGAGATCGTCGAGGGCAATGGCACGATGCGCTCCGAGCCCGACTATATCTGGGACAACCACATGCTGCGCATCGAGCAGGCGGCCTGAATCTCAAGACCCCTGGTCGGCGCTGTCCTCAATAGGATCATTTTCCGGCCGGCCGAGGTTAAGCCGCTTAACAAATGTCGAGCTTGCCCCTTGCAGGGACGGGCCGTGTTGGGCACAGGGAATTGTTTTTTCGACCCAAGGCATTAACTGGCCACCATGAAGCTGCTTGCCATCGACTGTGCCGCCACTCTCTGCGCCGCCTGCGTCTATGACACGGCGGCGGAGAGCGAGCTTGGCCGCCAGGTGCTCGACCTCGGCAAGGGTCATGCCGAGCATCTGATGGCGGTCATCGACGCGGCGCTTAAAGCGGCGAAGACCCGCTACGCAGGCCTCGACGCCATTGCCGTCTCCGTCGGCCCGGGTTCCTTCACCGGCCTGCGCGTCGGCGTCGCTACGGCGCGCGGCCTGGCGCTGGCGCTGAAGATCCCGGCAATTGGCGTGACCACGCTCGAAGCCCTGGCTGCGGAAGCGGCCGCATCCTTTCCCGGCCGCGCCGTGCTTGCCGCCCTTGACGCCGGGCGCGAGGAGATCCATGCCGCCGCCTTCGACAAAGCGTTAGTATTGACTTACGGTCCGGTGGTGGCCACGCTTGCGCAAGCCACTGCGATAGCGGTGGAGACGTCCGCTGTGCTTGCCGGCACAGCCGCGGAAGAGATCGCCGCCTCGGGCGGGCGCGCTTTCGACATCGGCCCGACCGGCGCCACCGCCGACATAGCGGTCTATGCCCGCCTAGCCGCTGAAAAAGGCGCGGGCGAAAAGCCGAAACCGCTCTATCTGCGCGGCGCCGATGCCAAGCCGCAGGCCGGCTTCATTCTTCCAAGACAGGACCATGATCCCAAAAAGTGGAACCCGGTTTTTGGGCAAGATCATGGTCCAGAAGGAAAAAAGAGTTGATGCGCATTCCCTTCTTTCAGCCGCGCCGTAGGGACTATGCGCTTCAGCCGCTGACAGTTGCCGACAGCGAGGCGATCTCGGCGCTGCATCACGAGGACTTTGTGCGGCCGTGGACCGACGGCGAGTTCGCGGCTTTGCTCGAACAGCACACCGTGTTCGGCTATGCCGCGCGCGAAACCGGACAGGGCGGCAAGCCGCCGGTCGGCTTCGTGCTGGCGCGGCTGGCGGCGGGCGAGGGCGAGATTCTCACCGTAGCCGTCGCCCGCTCCCACCGCCGCCAGGGGCTTGGCTGGCAATTGATGGACGCGGTGCTGCGCGAATTGCACGCGCAACGCGCCGAGGCGCTGTTCCTCGAGGTCGACGAGACCAATGTCGCGGCCATCGCGCTCTATCGGCGCCTCGGCTTCCGCGAGGTCGGCAAGCGCGCCAACTACTACAGATCCCCCGAGCGCGGCCCGACCGGCGCGCTTGTCATGCGCCGCGATCTTCGCTAGCCAAGGCGCGGGTCAGGGCCGGAGCGAATGATCAAGAAAATCAGGATTTTCCTGGCGCTTAGCCTCGTCGTCGCCGGCTCTCTGGTCCTGGTGCCGCTGCAGATCCTGTCGATGAAGACCGGGCTGTGGCCGGAAACCCTCATCCTCAAGATCTGGCACCGGATGATCGCCAGGGCGCTCGGCCTGCGCATCCACGTCAAGGGCGCGCTGTCGGCCAGGCGCCCACTGCTGGTCGCGTCCAACCACATCTCCTGGACCGACATCATGGTGCTCGGCTCCAGGGTCGACGTGAAGTTCATCGCCCGCGCCGACATGGCGAACTGGCCGATGATCGGCATGCTTTCGAAGCTGCAGCGCACCGTCTTCATCGAGCGCGAGCGCAAGCGCAGCTCGGGCGACCAGGCCAGCGAAATCGCCAGCCGCATGGCCAATGGCGACGCCATGGTCCTGTTCGCCGAGGGCTCGACCGGCGACGGCAATCTGCTGCTGCCCTTCAAGAGCACGCTGTTCGGCGCCGCCTCGATGGCGATTTCGGAAGGGGCGACGGAGGCAGTGTTCATCCAGCCGGTGGCGATCGTCTACACCAGGCTGCATGGCGTGCCGCTCGGACGCCGCCACCGGCCGATCGCCGCCTGGATCGGCGACGAGGACCTGATGCCGCATCTCAAGGTGCTGCTCGCCGAGGGCGCGCTCGATGTCGAGCTGCATTTCGGCGAGCCGATCGCCTTTTCCAAGGGCTCGAACCGCAAGGAGACGGCAAGGCTGATGGAAAGCCGGGTGCGCGAGATGGTGCAGGCGGCGCTCGCCGAGCCACGCCCGAGCCGCTGACGCCGCCGTTGCGCGTTCGAGGGGCGCGGCGCCACGGCGCAGAATCGTCTGTTTTTTGTCACCGAAAGGCGTTAGAAGCCGCCCGATGGACCTGAACACGACAGAACGGAACGATATCGGCATCGCGCCCGACAGCCTGGCGGCGCCTGCTGCGACGAAGAAAGTCTTCGTCAAGACCTATGGCTGTCAGATGAATGTCTACGACTCGCAGCGCATGGCCGATGCGCTGGCGACGGACGGCTA
>NZ_RZOT01000220.1:0-9120 GCF_003999085.1 Mesorhizobium sp. M4A.F.Ca.ET.090.04.2.1 | reverse complement strand
CCGCCATCCTGCCCAGGCCGAAGGCGGAACTCGCCACGCCGGTCCTTGCCGGGGTCTTCAGCCAGAACGGCAATGGCGAGCTGACGGGGTCGCACATCATCGAGGAAACCGGCGCCTTCAATTTCCCGGTCACCATCACCAACACGCATTCCTGCGGCGTCACCCGCGACGGCACGCTGCGCTGGATGCACAAGGTGCTGCCGGCCGCGCTCGACACAGGCTGGGGCCTGCCGGTGGCGGCGGAGACCTATGACGGCTTCCTCAACGACATCAATGGCCATCATGTCAGCTTCGACGATGTGGCCGGCGCCCTCGACAGCGCTGCCGTCGGCGCAATCGAGGAAGGCAGCGTCGGCGGCGGCACCGGCATGATCTCGTTCGGCTTCAAGGCCGGGTCCGGCACCGCCTCGCGCATCGTCGCATGGCAGGACAGCCGCTACACCGTCGGGGTGTTCGTGCAGGCGAATTTCGGCAAGCGGCGCAATTTCACCCTGCGCGGCCAGCGCGTCGGGCCGGATCTCGCCGAACCGGCGATCCGCGAAGGCACACCGCGCGCCGAAAAGGGCTCGATCATCGCCATCGTCGCCACCGACGCGCCCTTGCTGCCGCATCAGATGAAGCGGCTGGCGAGGCGTGTCCCGCTCGGCATCGCCATGACCGGCGGCTACGGCTACCACAGTTCGGGCGACATTTTTCTCGCCTTCTCTACCGCCAACCCGGAGGCCGCGCTGGCGCCGTCAGGCCGGATCGCGCATGCCGATTTCGTCCCTGACGTCGATATCGATCCGTTTTTCGATGCGGTGGTGCAAGGAGTGGAGGAAGCGATCCTCAACGCGCTGGTCGCCAATGAGGACATGACAGGGCGGGACGGCAATTTCGTGCCGGCGCTGCCGAAGGCCTGGCTTCAGGCCAGATTCCCGAACCAGTAGGCGCTGCCTGGGACAGGCGTCCCTCGCCCGGCTGCTCCGGGCCGGGCTATCACTCGGACGGCTTATCCGGATTGGTCTCTTGCTCGCTGGCCTCGGCGGCCTCTTCGAGGCGCGATGCGATCAATTCCTTGATGTCGCCGACCTCTTCCTGGATGTCCTCCAGAAGAATGCCCTCCTCGGCCGCCTTGGCCGCGCACTCCTTGGCAAGGGTCTCGGCCTGCGTCTCGATCTTTGCCGGCGAGTGCTGGCAGTGAACCTTCTCGCCAATCCACTCCCGCAAGAACTCGATCGCATGTTCACTCATACTGCTTTTCCCTAGCGGCTATGCCGGTTGGTAATCATAAACGTCGGCATCCCGCAAAGGATGCATGCTCCCATTCCAGCCGAGTCGGCCTCGCCCGGCAAGTTGATCTTGCCCGAGGTCCACAGGGTGCGAGAGGTGGGAAGGTTCAAGGAACACGTTCTGATCGTTGAGGATGATGGTGGCGGTGGCTGGGATACCCAGCATCATACTATTGTTTCTATTTTGCTTTTCCGGTTTTCAGACCGATTTGCATCACAATAGAGGTCAGCACATTCGCAGCGCCGTCGACCGCACAATACCCAGGGCGCGTCGCCGAAGCCGCCGGTATATAGAGATATCCTCATGCGATGTCGACTCTCCTGGTTCCAGTGCTTCTTTCCGCCGCAATGAGGGGGCCGCCGGGGGTGCTGCGTACCTATCGCTCGAAAGACTCTCCGAGCGAAGCCACGCCGTTGAGCTTGAGCAGGCGCCGGTTCGACGAGATGATGCCAAGTACGATGATTGTCACGAGATAGGGCAGGCTCGACAGAAGTTGCGAGGAAACGCCCAGCCCGGTCGCCTGGGCCGCCAGGCTTGCCAGGGACACGGCGCCGAAGAGGCAGGCGCCGAGGAAGATCCGGCTGGTGAGCCATGTGCCAAAGACGACGAGCGCAATCGCAATCCAGCCGCGCCCGGCGATCATGCCATCGGCCCACAGCGGCGTGTAGACCACGGCTGCGTAGGCGCCGGCGAAACCCGCCAGCACACCGCCGAAGGCGACGGCTGCGAAGCGTACGGCGATCACCGGATAGCCGAGCGCATGCGCCGCCTTGGGGTTCTCACCGACGGCGCGAACGACGAGGCCGGTCTTGGTGTAGGCGAACATCGCCCAGATGGCGACGGTCGCGGCAAGCGAAAGCCACACGACAACGTCCTGGGCGAACAGGCCGCCGAAGACCGGGATATCCGCAAGCCAGGGCAACGAAAGCTTCGGCAGCCCCTTGACCGTGAGGCTTTCATAGCTCTTGCCGAACAGCGCCGAGAGGCCCTGGCCGAGTATGCCGATGGCGAGGCCCACCGCGACCTGGTTGGCGCGGAATCCCAGCGCGATGACAGCAAAGACAAGGGAAAGAGCAGCGCTGGCGAGGCCAGCGGCGAGGAAACCGAGGAGATGCCCGCCGCCTTGATGGACGACGATGAAGGCGATGACCGCCCCGAGGGCCATCAGCCCCTCGATGCCGAGGTTGAGGACGCCGGCCCGCTCGGCCACCAGTTCGCCGAGCGCCGCCAGTAGGAACGGCGTGGCCGCCGCCAGCATCCCGGCGACGATGAACTCGACGGCGTTCATGACGTGCTTCCGTGGACGGCATGGCGCCAGACGAGCCGGTAGCGGACGAAGGCGATGGCGACGAGATAGGCGAGCAGCAGGCTGCCCTGGAAGACCCGGACCGCTGCGACCGGCAGATTTGCCGAGACCATGGCGTTATCGCCACCGATGTAGAGGGCCGCCATCAGCAGCGCGGAAAAGACGATACCGACCGGGTGAAGGCCACCGAGATAGGCGACGATGATGGCGGCGTAGCCGTAGCCGGTCGAGATGGAGCGCTGCAACTGACCAAGCGGGCCAGCCACCTCGGCCGCTCCGGCGAGACCTGCCGCGAAGCCGCCGATGAGCAGCGAAAGCCAGATCGCGCGCCCTTCGTTGAAGCCGGCGTATCCGGCCGCGTGCGGCGCGAGGCCGCCGACCTGCAGCTTGTAGCCAGCGAAACTCTTCTGCATGAAGATCCAGGCGGCGAGGGAGAATGCGAAGGCGACAAGCAGCGAAACATTGACGCGGGTGCCGGGGATCAGGATCGGAACCATCGCATCATACTGGAACATCACCGATTGCGGGAAGTTGAAGCCGTTCGGATCCTTCCATGGGCCGAGAAGCAGATAGTTGAGCAATTGCGCGGCAACCAGCGCCAGCATGAGCGACACGAGAATCTCGTTTGCGTTGAGCCTGACGCGCCAGAAGGCGGTGAGCGATGCCCACAGCGCGCCGCCCAACGCACCGATGACGAGCATGGAGGGCCAGATCCACTGGCCCGTCGCCGCTGGAAACCAGATGGGGATGGCCGATGCGAAGATCGCGCCGAGGACGAACTGGCCCTCGGCGCCAATGTTGAAGACCTTTGCGCGAAAGCCGATCGCAAGCCCCTGCGCGATGAGCAGGAGCGGCCCGGTCTTGAGCAGGACTTCCGAGAACGAGGCCCAGGACAGGAAAGGTTCCAGAAGCATCGTGTGGAAAACGGCCACCGGATCGCGGCCCATCAGGAGGTAGAGCCCGAGATTGAGGAGAGTCGCCAGGCCGAGCGCCACGGGCGGGGCGACCAGCTTCACGGTAAGCGAGGCATGCTCCCGGCGAACCAGAACGGGAAGGAACGGCCTGGAGAGAGCGATCATGCAGGGACTTTCCTGGCCGTCGAATGTGCGCCGATCATGTAGCGGCCGATCTCCTCGGGTCTGGTGTCGCGCGTCACCAATGGCGGGCTCAGCCGGCCCTGATGGATCACCTGGATCGAATCGCAGAGTTCGAACAGCTCCTCCAGTTCCTCCGAGATGACGAGGATGCCCATGCCTTCGTTGCGCAAGGCGACGAGGCGCCGGCGGATGGCGGAGGCCGCGCCGACGTCCACGCCCCAGGTCGGTTGCGCCACGAACAGCAATTTCGGCGACAGCATGATCTCGCGGCCGACGATGAACTTCTGCAGATTGCCCCCCGAGAGCGCGCCGGCCTCCGCTTCGGAACCTGGCGTTCGCACGTCGTATTGGCGGATGCAGTCCTCGGTGAAAGCTTTCGCCCGGGCCGTGTCGACAAGGCCGCGTTTCAGCAGGCCGAACGGATGGGCGGTCAGAAGGCTGTTGAGGACGAGCGACATTTCCGGCACCGCGCCGCGGCCGAGCCGCTCCTCAGGGACGAAAGCGAAGCCCAGCCGGCGGCGTGCCGCCGCATCGAGCGCGCCGACATCCTTTCCCATCATGAAGATACGGTCGGACTTTTCGCGCGGCAGCACCGTCTCGCCCGAGATCAGCGCCGCGAGTTCGCTCTGGCCGTTGCCCGATATGCCCGCGATGCCGAGGATCTCGCCGCCCCGCACCGTCAGGTTGACGTCGGAAAGCGGCACGGCGAAGGGGTCGTCCGGCCGATGGTCGAGGCCGACGATCTCGAGGCGCTTGTCTCCGCCGGAATGCGCGACCCCCGGCATGGGCTGCGGCATGTCGCGGCCGATCATCATGCGGGCGAGGTCGTGCGCGTCATGGTCGCGCGGGTCCACATTGCCGGTGACGCGGCCGCCGCGCAGGATGGTCGCATGGTCGCAGACCGCGCGGATCTCCTCCAGCTTATGCGAGATGAACAGGATGGAAACGCCGCCATCGCGCAGCCGCCGCAACGTCTCGAACAGCTTGTCCACCGATTGCGGCGGCAGGACGGAAGTCGGTTCGTCGAGGATCAGGAGCTGGGGTTCGGTCATCAGGCAGCGGATGATTTCCACCCGCTGCCGCTCCCCGACCGAGAGCGCGTGCACATGGGCGAGCGGATCGACTTCAAGTCCGAAGGCGCGGCCGAGCGCACGGATGCGTTGCGCAAGATCCGATTTGCTTGCGGGCACAACCAGCCGGATGTTCTCCACCACCGTCAGCGTCTCGAACAGGGAGAAATGCTGGAACACCATGCCGATCCCCTTGCGCCTCGCATCTGCCGGGGACGCGAGGGCCAGGGGTTCGCCTTTCCAGATCACCGTTCCGGCGTCGGGCTGCTCGACGCCGTAGATCAGCTTCATCAGCGTCGACTTGCCCGCTCCGTTTTCGCCGAGGATCGCGTGGATCGAGCGCGGAGCCACGTCCAGATCGATGTCTCGATTGGCATGGATCTGGCCGTAGCTCTTGGAGATGCCGCGCAGCGACAGGAGCGGGACGGTCATGGTCACTTGGGCAGCGGCGTGGTGACACCCTTGACGTGCCAGTCCATGGCCACGATCTCGGCCTCGGTCATCGTCTTGCCGGCGGGGACACCCTCGTTGCCATCGGCCTTGGCGATCGGACCGGCAAAGGGCGAGAAGCTGCCGGCGGCGATCTTGGCTTCAACCTCCTTGATTCTGGCCATCATGTCGGCCGGGATACCCGGGTTCCAGTCAACGACCTCGACAACCTTGTCGCCGACACCCAGGAAAGCGTTGCCACCCTTGAAGGTGCCGGCGATGTGGGCGTCGACCGAGGCCTTGAAGAAGGGCGACCAGTCGGTCGCAACACAGCCAAGATAGGTTTTGGGCGCGTATTTCTTCATCGACGAGTTGAGGTTGAAGGCGGGGACGCCGGCCTCCTCGCAGGCCGAGACGACGGAGGGCGTGTCCTGCGCGTTGGAAAAGATCACATCGCATTTCTGCGCCAACAGCGCCTTGGCGGCCTCCTGCTCCTTGGCCGGATCGAACCAGGAGTTCACCCATACGACCGAAACCTCGACATCGGGCCTCACCGCCTGCGCTCCGAGCGTGAAGGCGTTGATGGAGGTGATCAGCTCGGGAATGGCGAAGGCGGAGACCGAGCCGAGCTTGCCGGTCTTTGAAAGCGCGGCTGCCGCCATGCCCATCAGGTAGGTGCCCTGGGAATACTGGGCCGCGAAGGGCGAGAAGTTCGGCGCCACCTGGAAACCGGAAGCGTGCAGCACGGTGACGTCGGGATTGCGGCGTGCGATCTGCAGGGCGCCATTCTGGTAGCCGAAGGAGCCGGCGATCAGGAACTTGTTGCCGTCGGCGACCGCCTTGTTCATGATCCGGTCGGCATCGGGTCCTTCCTGAATGTTCTCGATGACGGTCACCTTCACCTTGTCGCCGTAGGCCGCCTTCACCGGCTCGAGCCCGTCGGCGAGCGCGCGGCCCCAGCCGACATCGCCGACCGGCGACGGGACCACAAGCACGATACCCAGAGGTTCGTCGGCGGCAAACGCGCGGCCGGCCACCGCGGCGACGAGCCCGGAGGCGGCCGCGCCCTTCATCAACGTTCTGCGGGTAAGTTTTGTCAGCATGTCGGTTCCCCTTGTTTTGGTTGCTAAAATTCCACCGTCGCGAGCGCCGCCTCGGCTTGCGCGAACAGCCGGGCCTCGTCGAGGCCCGGGAACTCGCCCTTGGCCCAGACGATGCGGCCGTTGATCATGGTCATGTCGGTCGGCGCGCCGATGCCCACCTTGGCCAGCAGGCTCAGCGGATCGTGCCTGGTGCCGACATAGTCCATGCGCCGCGTGTCGATGGCGAATAGGTCGGCGGCCATGCCGGGCGCCAGCCTGCCGATGTCGCCGCGCCCGAGCAGCGCCGCGCCCCCGGTCGTCGCATAGCCGAGAAAATCGGCCGGCGGCGGCACCGGATGGCCGCGCGTCGACGCCGCCAGGCATTGCAGCATGTAGGCGGAATGGATGCAGTGCATCAGGTTGGAATTGTCGTTCGAGGCGGCGCCGTCGCAGCCCAGACCCACATTGAGCCCGAAGGCCGACATCGCCGGAATGTCGGTGATTTCGGCGCCGACGAGATAGACCGGCTCCGGGCAGTGAGCGACGCCGGTGCCGCTGGCGGCCATCTTGCGCAACTCGTCGTGGGTCAGTTCCCAGCAATGGGCATAGAACGCATCCGGCCCGCAGAAGCCGATCTCCGCGCAATAGTCCACCGTGCGCATGCCGTGACGGGCCTCGATGACCGGGCTTTCGCCCTCGCCGACATGGGTATGCAGGCGCACCCCGCGGTCGCGCGCCAGCGCCACCGATTCCACGAAGGTCTCGCGATAGCAGTTGACCGGCTGGCAGGGCGCGACGACGACCTGGCGCGTGCTGAAAGGACCGGCATCATGATAGGCGTCGATCAGCCGGGCGCAGTCGGCGATGAACTCGTCGGTCGTTTCCAGCATCGCGTCGGGGATGGTCGAGCCTTCCGATTTCGGCAGCGTGTTGCCGCCGCGTCCGGCATGGAAGCGCATGCCGAGGAGTTCGGCCGCTTCGAACTGCCGGTCGACCAGCCGTTTGCCGGCATGCCGCGGAAAGCAATACTGATGGTCGAACGCCGTCGTGCAGCCGTGCTTTATCAACTCGGCCATCGCTGTGACCGACGCGTGGTAGAAGCATTCCTCGGTCAGCCGCGAGAAGACGGGATAGATGCGGTCGAGCCATTCGATGACCGACAGCTTCGTCCAGTCCAGATCGGCGCGGTTGCGCACGAAGCATTGAAAGAAGTGGTGATGGGTGTTGACGAGGCCGGGATAGACAAACCAGCCGGCGGCGTCCCACGCTACCGTCCCGGCGGGCAGCTCCGCCTTGTCGATACCTTCGCCGATGGCGCGTATCGCCGGGCCGTCGGTCAGGACATCGACATTGCGCCGGACGTCAGGACCGTTGCCCTCGTCGACGATGACCGCAGCGCAGTTCTTCAACAGATAGCCAGCCACGTCAGGCCTCGCCGACTTCTGGCACGGGCTCGGGCTTCAGTTCGTGCAGCCGGTGGATGCCGGGCATCTCGATGAAGCCATCGATGGCGCGGATCGCCCGCGACCAGAGCCGGATCGCAGGATAGGGATCGAGCGAAACACCGCCGTCCGGCGCCAGCGCCACATAGGGAAAGCAGGCGATGTCGGCGATCGTCGGCCGGTTCGACGCAAGGAAGCGCTGGCCGCGGATCTGCTGTTCGACAAGGCCAGCCTCCAGCTCCCGCAGGGCCGCTACCCCCTGCCCTTGGAGGACAGCGATATTGCCCGGACGCAGCAGCATCTCGTGCAGGCGCGCGGCGCCCAGGCTGGCGGTAAGCCGGTGCGCGAAGGAAAGCCATTGCTGGACGCGCGCCGCCTGCCCGGCCGTATCGTTGCCCAGCCATTGCGGCGCCACCTTGGCGGCGAGGTAGACCAGCATGGCCGAGGATTCGGTGAGGACAAGATCGCCATCCTCCAGGATCGGGATCGAACCCGCCGGGTTCAGCGCCATGAGCTCAGGACCGCGATGCTCGACACCGGGATGGAAGTCGACAGGGCGGATGTCGAGCGTCACCCCGGTCAGCGCAGCCATGAGGCGCACCTTGTAGCAGCTCGGCGACAGCACGTAGTCGAAGAGCTTCATTGCGCCACCAGTTGCGCGCCGTAGGTGTAGCCATGACGTTTCAGCCAGCGCCGGTAGGCAACCGAGGTGAGGTCCGCTCTCGTGGGGATCTCCATGCCGGGATCCAGCGGCAGCAGCCCCGGAATCTGGTTTTCGAGGATTGACCGGTCCTGGACGAAGATCGTCTGCTGGAAGTGGATGAGGTCCGTCATCGGCGTTTCGTCGTCGAACAGCGCCATCCATGGCCAGACATCGCACAGATCTTCGGCAAGCGGCTGCACGAAAAGCGTGATGACGTCCCATTCACCCGGGCGCGGCGGGCAGGTCTTGTAGAGGATCGAGCAGGTCGGCGCGGGCACGCGATACATGTATTCCGTGGTGATGCCGCCCTCCGCCGACTTGGCGGCCTGCGGCTGGTAGAACTTCACCTGGGTCGCCCAAACCTCGTCTTCGTCCTCCCGGATCTCGACCTTGTAGTTCTGCACCTCGGTGTGCGGTTCGGCCCCCAATATGTCGGTGTGCACGAAAGGAAAATGCGCAATGTCGAGGAAGTTCTCCACCGCGCGCAGCGGCGAGCAGCGCACGCGCACCACCCCGACATCGACGAGCCGGCGGCCGGGCTGATCGGCCTCGGGGATTGCAAACAACGGCTTTTGCGGGTCGCCGAGCGACGACCAGACATGGCCATAGCGGATGCAGGCCGGCAGGGCACGTCCGTTGCCGCCGGTCACCGTCGCGTTCCCGTCTTCGCCGCGCCTCAGCTCGATCGGCTCGCCCATGAGGGCCGTCTTGCGTCCATG
>NZ_RZOT01000021.1:0-23797 GCF_003999085.1 Mesorhizobium sp. M4A.F.Ca.ET.090.04.2.1 | reverse complement strand
GATCGCCTGCATGGTCGATGATCAGCTGATGCCATCGCCAAAGAACGTCGCTACGCTCTCGGGCAGTCAACGCGGCCCATCCCGACTGCGCAACATAGGCCTTGTCTACCGCAGCACGTGTCTCCTCCACGCCCATATCGGGAAGCTCTGCCAAAACTTCGCCGGTCGACGGATTGACGACCTCGAACGTCTTATTGCCAACCGGTCTGCCGAGTGCCGGCAGGCGGTCCATGGCTCCAAACAGGTGCGGGGATTTCAGACGGCGGATCATCGGCAGGCACAGGGGCAATACCGGATTCCTCCTCAACGCAGCGAACATCCAGGTCGACAGGCCGTCGGTGTGTATTCTGCACCAGCGGGTTCGTCCTAGGGCCTCGGCAAAGCAGCTGGTAGACCAAACATACGACAACAGTTCCGTTAGTTTGAGTGCCCGCGGTTCATCAGTTGATGGATTGAGCAGCCGGATGTTTGCTTCATCCACCCGCTGCCTGCTGGTGGCGTGCGAGTGTATTCTGCAAAAGGCGGCATACATGCTGAGGAGCGCCGTTTCGGCGAGAGGCCCGCCTGGACCGCCAATGCCGCGCAAGGCCCGCGAAACGACTCCGCGGGTCTGCATGATCTGCTTGGCCCACCGGCCTCCATATTCGCTCTTCCCACGAGAAGCCCCAAGGAAGAAGGAAGGCGAGATGAGTTTCTTTACTCATCCTTGCCGCCCAGCGGCGGGCCGACCACCAAAATGGCGGGCTCGGCCGAAAGCAGCTTCTTGGCCGCCGCCTTGACCTGTTTGAGCGTCACCCGACCGATGCTGCGGGCGCGACGCTGGTTGTAGTCGACGTCGGCCTTGTGAATCTGCAAATCCAGGAGCCGGTCTGCAATCGAGCTGGTCGAGCCCAGACGGTCAATGGCATAGGTGCCGATCAGGTGCTTCTTCGCCGCCTTGAGCTCGGCCCCGGTCGGTCCTTGCTGCGCCATCTGCTTTACCACATCTCGCACGATGCTCAGCGTTTGGGCGGCGCAGTCCGAGCGTGTCTCTGTCGTAACCAGAAGCTTGTCAAGGGTCAGTTCAGAGCTGACGTGATAGGCAAGGCCGCGTTTTTCGCGCACCTCCTCGAAAAGGCGGGAAGTCATGCCCGAGCCGCCGAGGATGTCATTCATCAGCACGGTGGCGAAGTGATCCGGCGCGCTACGCTTCACGCCAGGCCAGGCCAATCGCAGCGAAGTCTGCGGCAGGTCGCAGTTCTCCTCCACCAGTTGGCCGAGCTTCGGTACGACATCGGCGACGGGGGCGAGGGTTTGTTGCTCAGGCAAGTCACCAAACAGCTGGTCGAGCCTTTCCCTCAGCGTGTTTGCATCAATGTCACCGACCACGGCAATATGGAGCCCGTCGCGAGCGAAAATCGCCTTGTGGAAGGCGAGGAGGTCGGACGGCGTGATGCCGGCCAGGCTCTCTTTTGTGCCTTCTCCCGGCCTCGAAAAAGGATGCGTGCCATAGATCGCGCGCAGCCATTTGCGCTGAGCGATTGCGTCAGGGTCGCGCTCGCTGCCGACGATGTCGGAGACAATCTCGGCGCGGACGCGATCGATCGGCCCCTGGTCGAAGCGCGGCGCGTTGAGTGCGAGCCGAAGCAGGCCGAACGCGGCGTCCTGCTGTTTGGGAAGCATGCACACCGATCCGCAGATGTAGTGTCTTTGCGCCTCCAAACCCATCTCGGCGCCGGCATCGTCGAGCTTCATCTGGAAGGCATCGCTGTCGTAATTACCGGCGCCTTCGATGAACAGGCCGGCCATCAGATTGGCCATCCCCTCCTTCCCGACCGGGTCCTGCCTGATGCCGCCGTTGAAGGCAAAGCCGATGTTGACGATTTCCACTGTGTGGTCCTCCACCAGCCAGGCGATCATGCCCTTTTCGGACTTCACCTCCTGGATGTTCATCGCAGCATGGGGCTGAGCGCCGAGCGTCATCTCTTCATTCTCCGTCTTGGGCAAGAGATAGCCCGTGGTCGAACGGTCGAACGCGAGATAGCGGGCGGCAACTGCTTTGATTTGCGCGGCGGTAACCCTGCGGATGCGAGACGGCCGTTCCTCGACATCTTTCACGGTGCCGCCGGTGGCCAGCGTCGAGCCGTATATGCAGGCGAGGTCGTCCTGGTCGTCTTCGGCAAAGATCATATCGCGCACAAAGCGCTCCTTGGCCTTGCCCAGTTCCTCGCTGCTGACACCATCCTTGGCAATGCGAGCGACTTCGGCAGCGGCCGCCGCTTCGAGATCGGCCAGCTTGGCATCGCCGCGCGGCGCGCCATAGATGGCGAACCTGGTGTCGTCGAGCATGGTGCCCTGGAAATAGGCGCAGGCGCTGGAAGCGATACCTTGCTGGACAGCGAGCGCCTGGTAGAGCCGGCTGCGGTTACCGCCGCCGAGGATTTCGGACAGCAGGTCGAGCGCTTCGGCCTCGCCCGGCTTGGCGGTATGGTAAGACGGCACCACCCACTGCGTCGAAAAACTGGGCACGCTGACGCGGGCGTCGGAGAGCGTGACGGTGCGCCTGGTGTTCTGCTCGGGCTCAACCGGCCGGATGCGCGGCGGCAGGTCGGGCCCGCGCGCCACCTTGCCATAGGTCTTCTCGGCCAGCACCTTCACCGTCTCCGGCTCGACATCGCCGGCCACGATCAGCACGGAGTTGTTGGGCCAGTAGTATTTTTCATAGAAGGCGGTGGCGTCGACGCGGTTCAGCTGCTCGATCTCCTGCATCCAGCCGATGATCGGGATGCGATAGGGCTGGTTCTGCCACAGCGTCGCGTCGATCTCCTCATGGAGCACGTCCTGCGGGTTGGTGTCGGTGCTTGAGCGGCGCTCCTCGATGACCACGTCGCGCTCGGTCTTGACGACATCGTCGGTGAGGATGAGGTTTCGCATTCGGTCGGCCTCGAAGCTCATCATCAGCTCGAGCGCCGACGGCGCCACTGTCTGATAGAAGGCGGTGTAGTCGGAGGAGGTGAAGGCATTTTGCGAGCCGCCGATCTCGAACACTGCGCGGTCGAATTCGCCGGCCGCATGGTTGGTCGTCGCCTTGAACATCAGATGCTCGAAAAAATGGGCAATGCCGGATTTGCCCGGCGGCTCGTCGGCGCTGCCGATCTTGTACCACACCATGTGGCTGACGATCGGCGCCCGGTGGTTGGGAATGACGACCACCTCCATGCCGTTGTCGAGCACGAAATCCGTCGCCTTGCCGTCCTCCCATGCGACGGGGACCGGAGCCGTCCTCGCGCCGCCCAACTCGGTCGCAACGGACGTCCTGCGAAGCCCGTGAGTGCGGGGCTTGCTTCTGATAGGGAGAGTGGGATTATGGGCTGGGTTCCTGGCAAAGTGATTTGTTCCTCATTTTGAAGGCTCTATGTCTCCCGACGCCTATTGGGAGAAAGTGGATCGGCACGCGACGCCGAGCCAGATGAGCCGTCAGCGTGTTGCCGGGCCTGACGCGGGCCTCATCTTTGGATGCGTCCGGGGAACGTTCGGCAGTATTTTGGTGGGGCCATGGGAAGTCTGCTCGTTATCCATTGGGTGTTTGCGGATACCTGAGCATGCGCCGTGCCAAGTAAGAAAGCCCCGATTTGCAAGGTTTGATCCAACCTTGATACTTGCGATATCCGACATTGTCGGGCATCCGACAGAAAGCGCCTTTCGCCGGCGCGCCGGCTACGGCGCTCGCCTCCTCCGGCGTGACGACGATCCTTTGGCGGGCGCCGCGCACACCGATCTGCCCGCCTATCAGCACCGCGACATCGAAGGACAACGCGATCGTGAATGATGGGTCTTACGCAAACATGCAGCAGTGCCACCGCCATCAGGACTTCATCCGCCCCTCAAAGCCCCGAGCGCGAGGGGACGACGTGTAAGGCAACATGTCATCCTCGACAATGATGCCGCGCATAAAGAGGTAAGGTCCCTCGTCGTACCGGCGAGCCCCTTCGCTGGGTTCGCCGAGGGTCTGGTTTGCGAACGTCGACCGACAGCATCACGCATGGGCGGCCGGATCGATAGACAAGCATTGACCGTGCCACCAGCGCATTGAGGGCAGCGCAGAGTCCAATTGGCCTGTGCCAGCCGGTATGTTGGAGCTTCAAGTGTGGCCAGCCAAGCGGGCTGAGGCCATGGAACTCCTGATATCCTGGACAGTCCAGATTGCAACGCACGACGCCTTTGGTCATCGCCCGAACGTTCATTGACGCTCAGCGAAGCTTGCGTCATCCGGACGATCTGGGAAAAGCTTGGCGGGGCCGGCGCCTTCCCAGGCGCACGGGACGCGCGACGACCCATGTGGACCTTGGATTTCACTCCGCACCTACGCTGCTTTGGCCTTGTCAGCAGCCTGGGCGGCATAGCTGAGTCCCGCCCTTGCTCAATCTGCCAAACCATCTCGCTCACAAGCGATCGGGTGGTTTGTGCCGTCTGAACGCGCATTGTCAACTTGCCGACAGTCTGGGGTTCCGAACCCGACAGTTGATTCAAACCGACAATGGCCCGCCTCAGAAGCAGGCAACCGCGCTTCGTAGCAGGCCGAAGCTAATCGAGGTTCGCGGGTCTCGGTTTGAGTGTGCAGTGTCGCTGCGCGCCTGATCTTTCGGTCTGATGACAAAAACGTCGTCATTTTGGCCGACGATATCGGTCAGGAGCGGGTATTGCGGTCGAGCAGCGACCCAAGCACGTCCACAAGATGTGCCGAGTTTGCAGGGTTGGGTCATTGTTTCTGTCGACGTTTGAGCGACAGCGCACGACGAAACGTCTGGCATACGCCTCGTCTGGCACGCGCCTCGCATGTGTGGCAGGTGCTGCTGGAGATCAGGCGGTCGAGTGGGCCTTGCAATTTTCCGATTTTGCTGCGCCTAAAGTCTCGTGTACAAATCAGGCTGGCGTGAATGGCCTGCCTAAGTTGCGACTTGTTACAAAGGAATGGATATATGGCGACTGGAACGGTGAAGTGGTTCAACAGCACCAAGGGTTTTGGTTTTATTCAGCCCGACAACGGCGGTCAGGATGTCTTTGTCCACATTTCCGCTGTTGAACGAGCGGGCCTGTCGACCCTTAATGAGGGCCAGAAGATAAACTACGAGGTCGAACAGGATCGCCGCACCGGCAAGTCCTCTGCAGGCAGCCTCAGCAAGGCTGGCTAACGCGTGCGGCAAGGATGCGGCATACTCCGAACGCATTGACCGGCTCGAAACCCGGCCGGAGCATGCAACCAGGTAATGCCGCGGCAGCGATTGCTGGAGCCGTCGCGAATTCCTCTGGAATGAGGCTCTTGGACGGGAAAGGCGGGGCTCGTCCCCGCCTTTTGATTCCGCGCAGATTGGGCCTACGGCTGCCGCGCGTCCCGAACGACTGTTGATACGGATTTAGGCTGCGACCTTTTTGCGGGTCCGTTTCGCCGGCGCCGGCACCGGGGCTTCCGGCTCTTTCGGTTTGCGGCCGAGTCCGATGGTCTTGGCCAAGGCGGAGCGCGTAGCGGCGTAATTCGGCGCCACCATCGGATAATCCGACGGCAGACCCCATTTGGCGCGATATTCGTCCGGGGTCAGACCATAGTGCGTCGACAGATGGCGCTTTAGCGATTTGAATTTCTTGCCGTCTTCAAGGCTAATGATGTAGTCCGGTTCGATCGACTTTTTGATCGGGACAGCAGGTTTTTTCACAGGCACAGGCTCTTCTGCCGGTATTAGTCCGGCCGTGCCTTTTAGAGCCCCGTGCACTTGGGCGATCAGGGCAGGAAGCTCCCCCGCCGGGACGGGGTTGTTGGAGACGTAGGCTGATACAACATCGGCAGTGAGCTCGATGAGGATGTCGGTGTTGTGGGCTTCTTCTGTCATAAACTTCTCCGGGCAGCTTGAAACACAGTCGGGCGAAGTGTCGCTACATAGTGGCGGTTGACGCTGAAAGCAAATGGATCGACGGGTGCGCTGCTCCCCACCATTGAAGTCTCGGGGAAGTATCCCGTCATCGTCCATCGGCCTAGAGGCAGCGTATTGCATTATGGGAGCGGTCGCGCCTGCCCCAAGTTAGAGGCAGGCATTCGCGCGTGAATTAATCAAATCCATCCTGAGCGTATCTCGCGTGGCAACCACGAAGGCGCTCTGGCAACGAAGCGAGGCGGATGGCCTTGCGGGTGGCCGAGAGATGTCATCCGGCTCTCCTGCCGACCTCTGCCGGCCAGATCTGGAGCAACAGCTTTGCGCAGATATGGCTCTCTTCAGAGGCCATCTATGATGGGAGCCGAGCGCGTCTCGAGCCGGGGAATAGGCTGCACATGCGCTGTGCCCACCTATTGCGATCGTGCTAACCTTGGCTGTTCGGACTTGCCGTTAAGGCAAGCGACAGATTGAAGTTATGCTGCACCATCTGATTCCCTGGCTCGGTTTCGAGAGCTCGCCGATACAGGGCCTGTGCCGCGTCATGCCGCCCCTCAATGTCCAAGATCACGCCCTTCGCATTCAATGCACGTACGTTTGCTGGGGCTGCAACCAAGACGCTGTCGAGCACCTCAACCGCTTCGTGCGGGCGCTTCTGGGCCACCAAGGCTTTTGTAAGCCGTATCGCCGCATCAACATTGTCCGGGTGCTGCTTCACCTCATCCCGCAAAGCCCGCTCTTGAACATCCTGACCAACTTCGCGCAAAATGCGTTCGCGCATAGCCGGATCGATTTGATCGGCGCTGAGCAACTCTGGGGAAGATGTCTCCTGCACGGAAAGAGCGGGCTTTTGCCAGCTGGCGCAACCGCCCAAAGGCAGAATGGCGAGTACGGCAAAAAGAAGTGAGCTCCGGCGCAGAAACATAGGCGATGGAGAAACTGTATTTCTAACAAATTTCATATTATCTCTCGGTTATCAGGGAGGCGGGTCGCGTTCAGTTAGGAAAGGTGGAACTACTCTAACAATCCGCTGTTCGATCCGTGCGGGAGTTTGACGGATCCTGCCGGGCGAATTGTAAAGTCGGAGGCGAGGTCTTGATAAGACAGCACGGCGAGATCGATCCCGTTTCGCGTCAGAAAGCCGCGGACGAAACGTCGGACATCCATTGACGTCAACAGAATAGGGCGGGTTTGACCCGGTTCTGTGTTCGAAAGGACCTGACGTATCTGTGATAGCATCGCTTCGCTTTGCCGATCCTCCAGTGCGAGATAGGGGCCTGCATCCGAATCTCGAACCGCGCCACGCATCACATCCTCGCTCTCGCGTTCGACGACCAGGGCGGACACGATGCCCTCGGTGTTGGCATAGCGGTGGCAGATCTGTCGCTTCAAACCAGAACGGACATATTCCGTCAGCAGGGCAACGTTTTGCTCACGCTCGCTCCATTCGGCCAATGCCTCCAACACGAGACGGGTGTGGCGGATTGGGATACCTTCCTCCAGGAGGCGGCGCAGAACATCGGCAATCCGAGGAATCGGCGTCGTGCGCAGCACCTCTTTCACAAGATCAGAATATTCCTGCTCCATTCGGCCCAGGAAATGTCGGGTCTCTTGGATGCCCACCAATCGCGGTGCGTAGCGGGTCAACGTTGCATGGACGCGCAAGGCGAGGAGTTCGCCGGGAGCCCAATGCTCCGTGCCGGCGCCCGTAAGGGCCTGTGCAGGGGTATGTTCGACCGGGAGTCTGTCCGTTTTCGGCTCACGCCTAAGGGGGATACCGCTCGAGTCGACGTGCGCTACATCGGCTCGGAGCGTCATCTGGCTTGGATCTATCGCGTCCTGTTCGACTGGCACGCCCTCGACATCTATCCGGAATTGCGATGTAGGCAGCTGCTCGTCAACCAAGACAGGGATGCGGGGAACGATAATGCCCAGATCGGCTGTGACCAGGAGCGAAACGCGCCCAATATGTTTTTGCAATTCGGCTTGATCGATCGCCTGCATAAGATTTGGCGCTAAAAAAAATGCGATCGGGAATTCCTTCGCAGGCGCGGCTTGCTTAGGCTCCGCTGCAGTTC
Organism: Mesorhizobium sp. M4A.F.Ca.ET.090.04.2.1; assembly: GCF_003999085.1. Lineage (NCBI taxonomy): Bacteria > Pseudomonadati > Pseudomonadota > Alphaproteobacteria > Hyphomicrobiales > Phyllobacteriaceae > Mesorhizobium > Mesorhizobium sp. M4A.F.Ca.ET.090.04.2.1. Next base: position 15,816 of record NZ_RZOT01000021.1, on the reverse strand, counting down.
CATCTTTCGCATCGGCAGTGCCGGCGCCCAGCACATCAGCCTTGACAATGCTTACCGCAGCGAACACTGCGGCCAGCATCAGAAAGACGGGGAGGGGAAACCCAGGAACGAACCCCATCACGACCAGGACGCCGGCCGCCAGCCGCAAGGCTCGAGTACTGGCCGTGAGCTGACTGACCATTTCGGTACCGAGGTTGATCCTCGCCGTCCCAGTCACACGGGTGACGATGGTCGCCGCAGTAATGGAGAGCAGAAGGGCCGGAATCTGCGATATCAATGCATCGCCTATCGTCAGCAGAGTATAGTGATGCAGCACCTCGCCGAAGGACATGCCCTTGGAGAGCAGACCGATCGAAATTCCACCCAGCATGTTGATGCAGATAACCACCAGCCCGGCGATGGAATCGCCCTTCACAAATTTCATCGCGCCGTCCATCGCGCCATATAGTTGGCTTTCCTTCTCCAATTCGGCGCGCCGCCGGCGGGATTCGTTGGCATCGATGTGGCCGTTGCGTAGCTCTGCGTCGACCGCCATTTGCTTGCCCGGCAGAGCATCCAGCGTGAAACGCGCCGCCACTTCTGCCACCCGTTCGGCACCCTTCGCGAGGACCATGAATTGCACCATGGTGACGACCAGAAATATGACGAAACCCACCACGATATTGCCTGAGATGACGAAATCGCCAAAGGTATGAATAATGCTGCCGGCCTCCCCCTCGGCCAGGATCAGTCGCGTCGTTGCGACCGTCAGCGCGAGACGGAATACAGTGGAAATCAAAATAACGCCGGGCAAAGAGGAAAAATCAAGTGGAGTACTGACATACAGGGCAACCATCATCAGCAGTATGGCCAACCCCATATTGAATCCTATCAGTGCGTCGACCACCACGACCGGGATAGGCATGACCATCATCGCGACAGCCAGAAGCAGCATCAACGCAACCATTAAATCCGGGCTGGCCGGCGCACGCTTGATGAAGTCACGCAGGACGTTGGCCATCGAGACACCTTTGCAATCGGTTGAGACTTACTCTGCTGTTACGCCCTGAAACGTAGCTTTCGAACTCCGAAGGCGCCTCGGCCTTGGCCAGCGCGTGACCCTGCATGAGAGCCACAAACAGGCGCGAAATGGCTGGGCAGCAAATGTTTCCAACGCAGCCAGCTTGTCAGCACCGAGCGCCACAGGATGTTTGGCTGGCCATAGAGTGCTGCTTGATGGGGCCTGCGAGCTTTCAATATGGGAGAGCAGCAATGCGGCCATTCCTGCTCAGCAGCACACGGCTGTCCTCAATACGATCGACTACCCATCCATCAGCTAAAATGGCCCCGACAAAATACTTCTCGCTGTCGATGACAAGATACGGTTGGGCCCCATGCCACACAGCTTCGACCGCGATTGCGGATGGCGCCTTCTCCTCTTTGATGAGCACTCCGTTCACCAGTGTTAGAGTACCCTTGGTGCGACGATCGAACGATTGCTGAAGCTTCTGCCAGCTGATGACCGATTCAGACGTGACGGTGCCCTCGGCGGTCACAACACCCTTTGCGGAGCCAATCTTGACGTCGAGAAGACCCGCTCGATCGACTTCCTCCTGCAGCTCTTTGGCCGCTGCCCCCGTAAGTTCATTGTCAGCGCGGTGACTGATCGTTCTGGACGCGACTTCAGCCCGAAGTGAATTGGGGCTCGATCCACTTGCATTGCCAAGATAGGAGAACATGCCCGAAAGCGCGCCGATCCCGAGTGAGCTGATTATGACCATGGCGAGCACACCGATCGGTAGGCGCGGTATGCCGGTCGAACCAGGCGGCTCTGCATCCTGCACGGACCAAGCAATGGACATCTCGCCTACGAGCAGGACGGCAGGAAGGGGCACAACAACGGACTGGCCTGCGGCGATATTCCGGTTGCCCTCGATACTGAGTCCGGGTGCAAGCGCCTCGAGTTCGATCGACTTGCCAAGAAGAGTTACACGAAGATGATGCGGTGCCAGTCCTTGCTCGACAAAGACCAAATCGGCATCGAAGCCGCTGCCGATTAAACACGTTTGAAGATCCGTCTTGCCGGTCAGTCCGCAATAGAGCCCCGAAAGCACTTCGAAACGGAGGGAAACGGCGTCATCCACAGAGCATCTCTCAAACAGGATAGAAGCCGCACGGCAATTGCCATGCGGCTCATTTCGGGACTACGTCGCGTCAATAAGGAGACGCGCTAGGGGCAGTCTAAAAGCCGCTTCCGACATTACGAAACGCGTTCGTCGGCGGCCTTCTTGATGGTCTGGAGATTGGTCGTTAGAGTGCGCAACTGGACACTCCTTTTCGTCGCCTCCAAGCTAACATTGGTTAGTTCTTGCACTTGCGCCTGAAAAGCAGTAGCATCAGCTCCGCTTGTATTGCCGGGAGTGCCACTGTTAGTTTTATCGGTATTGCCGGCGCTACTGGTATTGGTATTGCCTGATTTCTTATTATTATCAACTGCAGCCATGATCATTCCTTTTTCTGTTGGAGTTGTGCCGTCAATAACGGCCTGTATGACCTCACGCCGGATTTTCCCGCGTCAGGCATCTTCTGTGTCATCCAAAGCTTCATCGGCCTCAGCCATCGCATCGTTCGCGAATTGGAACGCGAACGATCGCAGGATACTTTGGAAGGCTTCACTTTGTGCTGCAGACTGTGAGTTGTCTTGAAGTTGATCATTTGAAACGGTCCGGTTATCCGCCCGATCGTTCCCGCCAGCTGGCTTGCCATCATTCCCACCAGCTGGCTTGCCATCATTGCCACCAGCCGGCTTGCCATCACCAGAATGCTCGGATTTCGAATCCCCATGGCCCTTTCGGATCAAGGAAGTCCCGAGGTTGCCAACTCCACTCCCAATTGCTGCTATCATCAGGTACTCCGGCATTTGCCATTGGCGGCGACGTGTTAAAGGTTAACCTCGATCAAGCTAAGGGCGGGAGCTTTCGAGAACCTGACGGCTTTTGACAAAAACCGGCCAGCGCAAAAACGTATGCTCTGCAGGATGTTGCTCTCGCATCGAACAGTCGACCACGATCTCGGCTGTTCGGCCAATCCCGCCGTCCACGCATGCCGCGACCGAATGGCAGCCGCAGCAGCTCGTTTGCATCCTCGATGCTGTGGTGTCGAACAGGAGACACGGTCCACGTGCTGCATGACCGCAATGACCGTATTCTTGCTGGCTCCACGGGCGCACGCAACGAGCAGGAACTCGGTCTTTGCATCACCATTCTCTCGCCTGCACATCACGGCCCGGCGCGGTGAGCTCATTGGCTTCGAGAAGGTCGGCGAGTACGAACATGGGATGGTCTGCCGGCTTTGGGAGGCCGGTGCGGATCCTCTTCTCACCATATCGAAAGCTTGAAGCGGTCGGATTTTCTTGCCCTGTTCGTGAGAACTCCCATCGTCAGCTAATCGTCAGCCAAGCGGTCTATCTAGGCCGGCCGTGCCTGACCTTCGGATCCAAAGGTCCCGTCTCGACACTTTTTGTAACTATAGATCGAGGTTTCCCGCGCGATACGCAACGCACACGCTTCTCTGAAGCAAATGTGTGACTTTGTCGGTGGCGAACGAGAGGAGTGACGCCTCAATAAAATCGTCAGGCACGTGTCTAGGAAGGGGAGCTAGCCGAGTTGGTCTGATTTCATTCGCTGTTCCTGGAAATCGGCGGACTGAAGCGCTGATAATCTCAGGACATCGATGGCAACGTTGCGAAAGTCCTGTGAGCTCGGGCCAATCTTGGCCTGCTACTGAGAAGCACTTTGGCGGGAACATTACGCCGTCGCGGGTCTGGCTGACCGTGACGTTAACCGAAAGATGCCGCTGGTCTCGTCAGCCGCCAGCACAATAGCAGCACATTCTCGCCTACTACGGAGACGCAATATGAAGGGCATTGGCCGACCACGGAAATCGCAGGCTGAAACTGGAGCCAGCCGCGCGGGGCGGGCGAGCAGTTCCCTTTCGCAATCAAGTCTTGCTGCGGGAGAAGGTGGACAGTCATTCGATTCCGTTGTGGAGCAGATGCGCTCTGGGGACGCCGATAGGAGGCCCTCCTCCCTTCCAGTTGCGCGCGGTCCAGGCGATGCCCGCGAAAGTCTGCCAGGCGCCTCGATTGGCGAAGATCAAATCCTGAACGCACCGCCACGTGGAGCCGCTGCGCCACCACGCGGAACCGTAGCGCCACGTGGCGCAGCCGCAAGGCGGCGCGGTTCTCCCTCCATGTCTGAGGGCGAAGCCATGGCGCCGGTCGGTAGCCAACTATCAACCGCGCAGGTGGAAGGCACCAGCTCATCGTCAAATGAAGATATCAGTCCGACACAGCTCAGAATGAACAGTCTTGTTCAACAACTGACTGATTGCGAGGCTGCGGCCAGGAAAACCGACGTCCCCGAGGAGGCGGTGGAGCTGATCAGTCGGGTCGTCGATGCAGCCTCAGCAATTCTGGAGTACCGCGCTAGCCTGCCTGCGGCTGAGGCGCAGACAATTATGCCAGACGACAAGGTGCGTAGATGTTGCCAGATCGTGTGCGACGCCGCGAATGAAGTAGACAAACTTGGCCTGTCGACGATCACGAAATTGGACAAAAAGACCAAGAAAGCGGCAGGTATGGTCGATAAACTCTACTCCTACTCCCAGGCGGACCGGCAGGAGCTGTTGATTTTAAATGTGGAGAACCACCATACGGCGGCAATTAAGTGGTGGGAAAAAAAGGCATGGCGCTCCGAACGGCAGCGATCCGCCTGCGCTGCCACCGCTAGCCTATCCAGTGGAACGCCCGTGATGCGGGAAGCCGAGCGGTGCGCACTGCGGCTGCGTGCCGGCTCGGTACTGAGTGTCAGGATCTGGCTGGTCCGTGAGCGGATCGGTCTTGCGCGGGCCAAGATTGAACTGCGGGCGAGCAGGTTCGAGCCAGATTTGAAGGAACTCCTCGTCGGTCGAAATGGAGTGGTGCAGCTGATGGCAAGCGCCGTTCAAGAAGCTCTTCGCGCCCTCTCTTTGGCGAAGGGCATAATGGATGATGGCAAAGCACTCAACGCTCATGATTGCGCGGTTGTAGAAAAAATCATGGAGCGGCTTTCGGATTTTGGATTGGCGTTGCACGAGGTGCATACCAAGCTAAGCCATACCTACCCAGATGCCGGCCTCCCATTGAAACTGTTCGAACGGATCGTGGACGATGCATGGATCACTGCGCACGATGCCATGCACTTGTTGAACCTGCAGTCTCCGCCGTCAGCCATCATGGCGCCACAGGCCCAGGCGGGCGCTGCGATGCCGGCCAGGGCAGGCGCTGCGATACCGGCTGACACTGCTGGTACGGCTGCAGTGTCAGAAGGCACTACAGCGCGAAGGAAAGGGAAGTCAAAGCATAAGTCGGCAGCTCGCGCCGGGACTTCTGCCGCCGGGCAGCCATCAACACCAGTCGCTGCGAACGCCGGCACAGTGCCAGCAGCCAAGGTTCTCGCGCGCTCGGATCAAGTTGCGAGTACACAGGTGAGAGCGCAAGAGGTGGCTGCGAGTTCGTCGGGGGCAGGCTCGACAATCGGGGGCGCCGCGTTGTCAATGGAGGTATTGACGGAGCGGCTCAAACGATTGGACGAACTTTTGCAGTTCGATCTGGCCGGTCAGCAAAGCGTCGTCTCCCAAGTGCGCCAGATGAAGCCTGAGGAGGCCGGTAAGGTCGTGGACGATGTGGCCCAGTACCTGCGAGCCCAGGCCATTGAGATGCAAACCTGTCTCGCCGGGTTGCAGGGGCGTAATGTACGCCTGCTACTCACCTCCACCCAGCTACCCAAAGTGCACGAACGCACAGACCAGCTCAAAGGGTTGCTGAACATGGTGCTGGGACAGGCCAACGCATTGAATGAAGGAAAAGCCGGCATTACGACTGATTGCATGAAGACCTACGCATTTCCGGCGCAAAAATACCTGGAACATTTGTGCAATGCCGACGAATTGATGCCGCCGGAGGCACCGGTCGCGCTGCGTGGCGAGCCAGGAAAGCTGTTTGAGATGAAGCTGCAGCCCAAGATGCTGGTCAATGGTGCGATGCCGAGCCCGATGTGGGTGCACATCCACACGAGTCGCCCCGTCATGGCCAGAAACTTGGAAGGGCTGGCTGATTCCGAATTCACCGCTTGCCACGTTAAATCCAACGAACAGCGCGGCTACAATCGAGAGCGAGAGGAAGCCGATGCTAGGTCCGGTCGCGAGAAGGTCATAATTCATCGCGGCAAACTCACCCCCGCTTTCTGTAAGTCCTTGTTGACCTCGGGGCTTGGCCGCCAACCACGCCATTCGCGTGCCGAGCTCCCGTCGGCGCAGGCTGCATGACAGGGCACGTACTTTGGGGTCTAGGGCAGAATGCGGCCGGCCACGCTGTGAGTCAGCGAGCATTTCTCCTGGCCAAACCGCGAATGCCGCTGCGCGAGTTGCGGTCCGGCGATTGGAGTCGATCGGCTACCGTCAGGGCCGATTTGCGATGTCGCGTTACCTGCTGTTGACGTGGCGGCGTATCTTGCCTCCCATCCAACTTATCGCCGAGATCGCGCCGCCAAGATCGAGGCGGAAGGTCTTCCTGCGAGCGCGGAGCAGGCATAGCCGATCCGATCGGGATCGGCGCATCGCAACGACCCAACGGTGTGGTGGAGAAAATTGGATTCGGGAGAGCTCGTATCCAAGAGGCGGAGTTCCGGCCCGAATACAATCCGCTCGCAAGCACCCACGATGCGCATCCGCAGTTTATTGTCTGGGAGATGGGCTGGATCGCTCGGCGGCGCTGGCGCTAAGGCGGGGCTGTCGCCGGACAATTAGCATTCACTGCCAACAGCCTTGCAACCGTCACCAGTTGCAAGGCTCGGCGGCGGGTCGACAAATCACATGAAATCGTCGTCAGACCCGCTATCGCTGCTGTCGCTGTCCTCGGTTTTGTGGAGATAGAGTGGAGGTTTGCCTGCACGCTGCCACTCACCGGCACTGTTCTTCGTCCATTTGTCGGGATGCTGCGTAGGGTCAAGCACCAGGTCGCCATGATCCACTTCAACAAACCCCATCGTCTGCGCGCGCGCTTGTGCTTCCGGATTAGCCGCACGCCAATTCAGCAACGGTCGGTCGCCGTCTATCCGAAGTTGATGCTCCAGCAGAATATCGCCCGCATTTTCGACGAGCGGATGGGCGACTTGAAGATCCACTATGGAAGTGACCTCAGTTCGACCAGGAAATTGTTCCCGCCAACTTTCCGATTCGAACTCGTTCATGCTGAATCCGCCTTCCATTCTCAGCAGTCCGGCACTCCGGTCTCCCAATTGGTAACTGAAATATCGCGCGTGCTCCGTATCTCGACGGATGCCATATTGCTGAGCAACGTCCGCGGTGCGCCTGGCTCGTGACGATACGAACTCCGAATACTCTTGAGGATTGTCGGCGATGTGCGTGATTTCATCACCATGAAATTGCCTCACCTGTCTCCTGAAGGAAGTCCTGTTGATCTCCACCACAGGAGGTCGGGAATTGAGGGAGTATGCTTGGGGAGCCGCCGATGATGAGGCGCCGCTACCTTCCGATCCGGATAAGTGCATTCGGGCAAATGTGTCCGCGAACCCTTCGCTTCCTGCATCCGATTGCTCGCCGGCATTATGCGCGCGGTAACTATCGGATGAGCCAATTCGACCATACATGACGATTCGTACTCCTATGTTTCGCAACCGAGCTCAAGTTAGCACGGCTGTTCAACATAGGGCGCTTAGTTGACGACTAGCTGACGAGGGCATTCCAACGGCTGCACCAATCAAATCCGCACTGCCGGCCTCAAAACCTCGGACTGCGCCACGCACCGGCCAGCAGAGGCTGAAAGGTCATGCCCGGAGGACTTGCCGTAGTTGCTGGGTGGCAGATCCGAGGGGAGTGATTGCCCCAGGCCCGCGGTTGCGCGGTTGGCCTGACAGAGACACTGGGGCACGGATGGCCAGCCGACATTTGCCACTAGCATGGAACCAGGTCAGTTTTGAACTGGGCAGTCGTGGACTTCCAATGACTAGGCCAAGCCTGCGGCAAAGAATGCTTTCGCGACAGGCTGGAAATATTGCATAGGAACCGCGTGGCCGAGTTTTGTAGTGCTTATCAGCTGACGCGCTAAGACATGGTCATGGACGATCGTCAGGCGTAGTGCCCGCGCCTCACTCAACACATGTGAAACGCGCTCACCTTCGGCACGGCAAACTAAGAACGGCACCCCGGTTTCACCGCGAACGTAACGCAGACCGATCAGGACCGCCCTTCCTGTTAAGACCAGCGTGGCGCGATGCACGCCAAGCGCAGGCTCGTCGGCCGCCTCCTCGCGGATGCGACGCTGTTCACCTTTCAACTCTGGCGCTCCTTGCTGATCCTTCGACTCGCGCGTCACTTCGGTATTGGTCATGCGCATTTCGCGCAGATACAACGCGCGCTGGAGCAGGAGATCGATCAGTCCGCCGACCAGCAGTGCGCCGGCGCCAATTCCCATCAGCAATTTTGTCTCCATAAAGATGAGGCCAACACAGCCCATGCCGCAGATCGGCAGAGGGACCATTGTCTTCCACATCCCGAGAAGGACAATGGAAAAGGTTGCGCTGAGAACCAATACCTTGAACATGGTCTTGCAGACTTCGACCATGGAACGAGCAGACCCCAAGCGCTTCAGCCCTTCAAAGGGGTCAATTTTCTTAAAGCTGAGCTTCATCGGCTCCAGAGAGAAGACAAATCCACCATTGGCTAGCAGGCTGGCCAAAATCACCGCGGCGACGAGGGTTCCAAGCAGCGGGCCAACAGCCGCGACGGTGAGTTGGACGAGCACAACCAATGCCTGCGGCACCGCGGTATCGAAAGGTAGGCTCTGCAACTTGGTGGCTAATAGGAGCGCTTCCCGGCATTTGTCCTCGATCACGCTGCCTCTTAGCCAAAGGTAGCCGAGCCCAGCGCAAGTCCCGACCGCGCGGACGAAATCGGAGCTACGTGGCAGCTGTCCTTTTTTGCGCGCTTCACTTAACTTCTTCGGGCTGGCGGCGTGTGTCTTCTCTTCACTTGTGTCGCTCATGGCAGCAATTTGTCGAACCACTCCAGCGCGCCGTTGGCTTGTGTGACCTCCAGTTTCATGCTCTCCACCAGATAGGCAGCGTAGGTGACCATGAGAACTGGAAAGACAATGTTCTTGATTGCCGGAGACAGTTGGCTCGCCTTAAATTGCGGGGCAAAGCGACGCAGCAGCATCATCGATATATCAATCAGTATCAGGAAGAACACGACAGGCCCCGATACCAATAATGCCGTGCGCATTATGCGGTCGAGAAGCCCCAACAACTCCATTGCTCCTGGCCCGCTCAGTGTCGGGTGAAACTGATACACCGGCCAGATCAAGTAGCTGCGGTACAGGACACTGATCAAAGTTTCCAGGCCTCCTGATCCGACGAATATGGCAATCGCAGTGATCCCCAGAAAAACGCCCATCGCGGAAGCCTGACTGTTCGTCGCGGGATCGGCCGAAGCGGTCGGGCTGCTGATGCCGCGTTGGTTGTCGATAAGCTCCCCGGCAGCCTGAAGGCCCCAAAGCGGAATGCCAAGAAAAGTGCCAAGGAGTACACCGACAAAAACTTCCTTGAATCCGAGCAGGGTTAGCTGGATCAGGCGTGTATCAGAATCCAGCGCCGGCAATCCGCCGCTGACGTGTGCCAGGCATGGTAGTGCGAAGCCAACAGCCAAACAGCCCCGGATCAGCCCACTGATCTGCGAGCGTGTGAATACGGGAAAGATCAGCATGATGCCCATCGCGCGGGCTGCCCCAAGACCTGCCGCAACGACGAGTTCGAGAGCCGTCTGGATCAGAATTTGAATATCGGCCGATGGCGCGTCCATGGGGCGGACTAGTAGCTAAGTGTCATTGCGGGAAACTCGGTGAAGATCTGATCGGCTAGCTCTATGAGCGGGGCGCTTAGCACAGGAGCAAACAGCCCAATCACCGCGACAACGACCAGAAGCTTCACGGTGAGCGGCAAGCTTTCATCCTGGATCTGCGTCGCCGCCTGGAGGATGCCGATGACGAGGCCGACAACCACTGATGCAATGAGCGGCGGTAGAATCCAGATCATGAAAACCACCAGTGATTGGCTCATAAGAGTAATGATGCTGGATTCAGTGATGATCAGCCTCCCGGTAACGTATAACTCAGCACAAGCCCATGCATCAATTTTGACCAACCATCAATGGCAACAAACAAAAAGATCTTGAACGGGACAGATATAACAGTTGGTGAGACCATCGACATACCCATTGCCATCAAGATAGTTGTCACTATCAGATCTATAACAATAAAAGGCAGATAAAGTAGAAATCCTATCTCAAATCCGCGCTTCAATTCTGATAGCAAGAAAGACGGTACAAGTATTGCAAAGTCATCAGGCGTGGCTGCAGCGTGCATTTCCTCTGGCCAGACCTTTTCTGTCGAAGATAGGAAAAATCGCCGCTGCTCTTCATTTGTGAATTTCTTGAGATGCTCGCGCAAGGGCTCACTTCCGGCTTTAGCGGCGCTTACCCAGTCGTCGAATGTCTGATAGTGGAGCTTGGGATCCGACATGCGGTCATAGGTCTGCTCAGCAACGGGCGCACTAACGAACATAGTGAGGATCATCGCCGCGGCGTACAGCACCACATTGGGTGGTATGGTCTGGGTCCCGAGCGCATTGCGGACGAGGAAAAGAACAATTGATACCTTTACAAAGGCCGTTGTCGTGGCAACTGCTAAAACCAGCAGACCGAGTCCGGCGGTAACCGCAAGAAGCGCCAGGATTGTCGGCTGAGCTTCACTCATTGCATGCAAACCCGCCACGGAGCCTGATGCCCAGCTCTTCTCCGATGCGGACAATGTCGCCACGCCCGATACGCTGACCATTGGCCACTATGTCGACCGGGCCGTCGATCGGCCATCCAAGTTCAAAAATATGCCCTTCGCCGGCACTTCTTAATTCCCCAAGAGAAATAGGCCAGCGGCCGCATTCAAAGACAAGCACGATCTCGACATCGTCGAGATCCTTAGTAAGCTCCAGTTGCGATCCGGGTTGTGTCATATGCGCATTCTCCAAAGGACACGGTCGCGGGCGGAAAGGCCCCCGCAAGATTAATTCATCGCCGTCAAGATCCGCCCCGGCGCACAACTGGCCGACAGCTAGGGTGATCTGGCCGCGGCCGAACGGCGCAATATCGGGCAACAATGCATCACCGACACATGCGCTTCGAAGAAGCGCCGCAGGAAGGCGAAGCGTGCCGACCTCTCCTGCAACAATGAGCGGGAGCTCTGGAGGCAGCCCGCCCAGCTGCCGCGGCAACTGGGCAAGCAGTTCGCCTAGCGCGCGAAACGCAGGCGGTACTAAGCCGTCAAGAGGCGTGAACAGGAATAGACGGCCCTTGCCCTTGACCGCGCCGAAAATGATGTCGAGTTCAAGATGAGGAGCCAGCATCGTGGCTTCGCATACGCGCACGAGTTGCACGTTCAGACGCGTCGTCTCCTCCAGTCGAGTGACAAGCGGCTCAAGAGCGAGTTCGAGAATAAGCGAAGCAGTTGGCTCGGAAGGGAAGGCCAAGCCGTTCTGCACTGTCGTGATGAACTCCTCTACGAGCGGGCGCGACAGCGACAAGATGACCGTTTCGGCTCCCACTCTCCAGACGCAGTCAAGCATCGGAATGGCAGCAGGTTCCTGCTGCCAGACAAGCCCTGCCGTTCGCACCGATAGCGGCACCTCGTTGATCCGGCTTTGAAACGGCGTGCGGGGCGCTGCTGTATCATTGAGCCACGAGACAACCGTGCGGGACAGTTTCAGAACTGGTTCGAACATGGCGGGTGTGACCGCAGCGGCTATCAAAGACTGCACGGTCGTGTCATTCGGACGACCTCTTGCGACTGTCGGATCCGGTTGCGCGGCATTTAGGCAAGCGACCCCCTCGCATATTTCAGCAGTATCTCGTCGTCGGCCTCGATCTCGGCTGCGGCCTCCGAATGAGTCTCGACGGCGCGCCGCACGTCGTCCTCGATTTGTTGCCATTTGTCCCTTGCCGCCGAACATATGACCCATAGCTCCCTCGTCCTGGACGCCGCCATCTCAGCCTCCTCTTGAGCGATTTGGGCATCATCAAGCATCTGCCGTCTGGAAGTGATCTCAGCGGCAAGCTGTTCAGTGTGAAGGCGGTGACGGTCGAGCGCTGCGCTAGACAAGTTGTCGAGTGACATCAGATGCTGATAGAGCGCTGCTTCTGTTCTTGAACAATGTTGCTGTATCATTGCAAGCTCCCTAGCGGCATTTTGTACGGCTGAGGCGGCCACATCGCGCTGGGCTTCCTTCTTGGACAGCTCGCCAAGGGCACGACGCTCTTGCATTTCCTTCAGAAGCCGTAACCTCGAAGACTGAACCCAGTTCACGCGGTCAGACGCGACATCCATGCGACCGTCTCCTCGAAATCTGACGCGTCATCTTCGCTCTGGCGCAGAAACTCCCTCAGTTCGTCGATTGACGCGACGGCCCGGTCAGTCAGGGGATCTCCACCTGGCTTGTATTCGCCAACATTGATCAAGAACTCGGTCTCGGCATAGCGCGATAGGAGCTCGCGGAAAATGGATGCTGCCTTGCGATGTGTCCCCGAAACGACTGCATCCATGACGCGGCTGCGACTCTGCAGCACATCAATAGCGGGGAAATGCGATCGCGCCGCAATAGCGCGTGAGAGGATGACATGGCCATCGAGAATACCACGCGATTCCTCGGCGATTGGATCACCCGTGCCATCACCCTCTACAAGCACCGTATAGAAGGCCGTGATTGAGCCCCGCTCACCCATGCCGGCGCGCTCGAGCAGGCCTGGCAGCATGCCAAAAACGGAAGGAGGAAAGCCCCGTCGCGTCGGCGGCTCACCCGCAGCAAGGCCTATTTCGCGCATAGCGCGGCAGAAGCGCGTCAGCGAATCCAGCATGAGAGCAACGCGTAGGCCCTGATCGCGAAAATATTCCGCGAGCGCAGTCGCCATTGGAGCGCATTGCGCACGCTCCACCGCCGAGCGGTCGGAGGTTTCAACCACGACGACCGTACGGAGAAGGCCCTCTTCACCAAGATTCCTTTCGATGAATTCACGAACTTCCCGTCCACGTTCGCCTATGAGCGCCACTATGACGACGTCAGCGGCGGCACCCTTTACGATCTGTGACAACAGCGTCGACTTGCCACCACCTGGCTCGCCATAAATCCCGATCCGCTGGCCCTCGCCGCACGTCAGCAGACCATCGAGGACACGGACCCCAAGCGGGAATGGCCGCTCAATCATGCGCCTCGTCATCGGATTGGGGGCTCTGCCATGCAGGGGCCGAGTTTCGACGGTCTTGATTTCGCCTTTGCCGTCCAATGGGCGGCAACGACTGTCGATCACGCGACCGAGCAAATCGCCGCCGACGGGCACCTCACGCATTCGGCCAGTGGCCACGACCTCTGCGCGGCTGGATAGGCCCACCAAGTCCCCGATCGGTGTCAGCAATACACCATCACCCGACAGGCCGATCACCTCGGCCTCGAGCGACAGCCCGGTTCGCGGGTCCTCTAGGAGGCAAAGTTCCCCAATACGAGTATCTGGCAAGACGGCATGAACCAGTGTGCCGATAGCCCGCGTGATCCGACCGCGCACCGCACGCGTGTCAATTCGCTTGGCCGCAGCCCTCAAAGACGAGATTGCTGGAACGAGAGCTCGAGTGTCGGCGTCAGCGTTATGTTCTGGGACGGGCTTTCTCATAGCTCGCCTTTTTCACATAGCGTCCCGAAACCAAGGCGCAGCGCGCGCATCTGGGCGTCAAGTCCCAGGTCGACATTGCCGTACTCGCTCCACAGCACGCACCGTTGCGGCGACAACGTCGGGTCGGGCTCGATCCGCACCCTTGGTCGACCATCCTGGCCGTCGCATCGAGCAAACTCTCGTGCAAGCATGTCGACTTGCATGGGAGAAACATGAAGGCAAACTTCGGCGCCGCTGTATTGACACTCTATGGCGTGACGAACAGCCCTCACCAGTAGCTCGCCCGGATCGAAAGCGCCGATAAGATCGCTCAATATTTCCATCACGAGCTGCGGCAATTCCTGCTCCAGAGCCGCCTTTCGTCGCGCGATTTCGGAGATTGTCCCCGCAATCAGCCCTGCCATCTCCTCGGTGCCTGCATTCGAGCCCTCCATGTGGCCGCGCACCCACGCCCGCTGGTAAACGGCGCGTGCCCAGTTTCGAACGCGCTGCCGATGCCGTTCTGCCGCGGCAAGCGCTTGCGCGGCGCTGTGCCAGGTTTCGAGCTCGCTCGCGGGTATCAGTGGTCCGATTGGACGCATCTGCGGCGCTATTGGCCCCTCGGAAAGTTCGGCTGTCATTTCACCGGGGTCTCTGTCTCAAAATGAGCTAGTACAAGTGAAAGCAATTGGCCGGCGGCGGTCCAATGCTCAGGTGCTGGAGTCTCCGCGGCAGTCCCCTCGGGCAACCGAAGAAGCACGCGGTTACGCTCGGTCGCTGAACTGTCCTGGAGCCAAGCCCCAAGACATGCATGTCCATCGTATTCGATTTGCTGAGCGAGTTTTTCTGGGTCCGCGATCAGTCTGTTCTCAACGGCATGCAGCAGGTGTCGGATTCCGAATGCGTGTGCATCCACGCCGATGCGTTTAACAAGGATGGCAAGCTCAGGCTGAGAGACAAACGCGACCAGCGAACGGGCATGCCAGATACTACCAGCAAGAAGGGCAGCTCGATATGGATCGTGCCCGCGTAGAAGGTCCGGCCTGCAGCCGATGTGGTTCAGATCCACGTCATAGTTGCCCAGCAATTCTGCCAGCCTTGGATGCAGTCTGGAACACTTCTGCAACTTCACTAACGTTTCTGCCGATAACGCTGGATCAAGACGCGCCGCTAGACGGGTCGGATGGGCCGAAGCCGCAAGCTCGCTCGCGCCCGGAAAACGCAATTGGTGCGGACCATCAGGTCGGGCGGTCTGTATAGGCATTGGCAATGAGATGTCACCCACGTCCAATTGCAGGCATTCTTTTGCGAATGGCCTCGACAGCAGAAGCATCCCGGCGCCCCTCGACCTTGGAAACGCCGGTTGATTGCTTGCGCCGACGCGTAGCAACGCTGACCAAGAGATAACAGGCCACTGCGAATACGGCTGCGGCAAAACCTGTCACGGTCGCCAGAATTGGCGCAGGAAGAGGTGTTGATGCTTGTGGCAAAACAGCAGTCGGATCGGGCCGTTGCTCGTGTGCGGACCGTTCTACCGGCACCAAAACCACTTCCACCTTATCGTAGGACAAGCCTTCGATGCTGTCGGCTACCAGCATCTTTATCTTTGGCAGCAGAGCCGCGACATTTGTTTTGGCGTCGTGCCTGATAAACACCGCGGCCGAGGATGGCGTGGCGCCGGCTCGCACAAGGTCGTTATGCGGCAGCACGACGTGAACACGTACAGAAAAAACGCCATCGATATCGCTGATCGTCCGCGACAACTCTTCGCTCAGGGCATACACGTAACGGGCACGCTCCTCGGTCGGCGAGGCAATCAGGCCTGATCCTTGGAATATCTCACCGAGGTTCTTGAAGGATTGGCGCGGCAACCCCTTGGCGTTCAGAAGGTTGATTGAGAAGGCGAGCAGCTTTTCGTCAACCTGGATCGTGCTGGTCCCATCCTTGGCGACCACCCGGATCGCGGCGACCCCGTTGTCTTCAAGAAGTGCGAGCATTTCATTTGCCTCACGCTCTTGCAATTGCGTGTAG
>NZ_RZOT01000219.1:0-9137 GCF_003999085.1 Mesorhizobium sp. M4A.F.Ca.ET.090.04.2.1 | reverse complement strand
GCCGGAGACCGTCGAATAGCGGATCATCGGCACCATCGAATCGCCGTGGCCGCCGAGCACGAAAGCGGTGACGTCCTCGACCGAGACCTTGAACTCCTCGGCCAGGAAATAGCGGAAGCGCGCGCTGTCGAGCACGCCGGCCATGCCGACGACATGGGTCTTGGGCAGGCCGGAGAACTTCTGCAGCGCCCACACCATGGCGTCGAGCGGGTTGGTGATGCAGATGACGAAGGCCTTCGGCGCGTATTTCTTCAGCCCGGCGCCGACCTGTTCCATGACCTTGAGGTTGATGCCGAGCAGGTCGTCGCGGCTCATGCCCGGCTTGCGCGGCACGCCGGCGGTGACGATGCAGACATCGGCGCCTTCGATGCCGGCATAGTCGTTGACGCCGGTCAGCCTGGCGTCGAAGCCGTCGACCGGCGACGACTGTGCGATATCCAGCCCCTTGCCCTGCGGAATGCCCTCGGCGATATCGAACAGAACCACGTCGCCGAGGTCCTTGAGGCCGATCATATGGGCGAGCGTGCCGCCGATCATGCCCGAGCCGATAAGCGCTATCTTGTTGCGTGCCATGTGAGGATTTTTTCCCTTTGTCTGTGACGGCGCCAATCTTTAGCGACTTGCTGACGGCGTCGAGGAAGGAGGCCGAATGCTGCGGGGAACCCGTGAGATTTCGCCGCACCCAATAGCTCCGGTGGATAGAAAATTCAAACGATTATTTTGGAGCGAGCATTTTCAATCGGTTAGATAATTTGGGTTTTACGTAAACGTCAAAATTCCTAAGCCGACTTGGGAGAATTTACACAATGAAGATGGAGATCAGAAGGCTGGCGGCGAGCGATGACGCCCTTGTGATGGCGGTGCCCAATGGGCGTCCGGGCGAGCCACATGGGCTGGCCGAGGTTACGCCCGCACCTGCTGCGCCTCCGGCGATGCCATCGCCCCGTCCTTCCGTCTTTCGGCCCAGTCCTCCAGCCACTCATGCCCCTGCATCTCGATCAGGCGCGAGGCCGTGCGCTCGAACTCGAACACCTCGTTGCCGCGTTTGGCCGTATAGAGCCCGGGCGGCGGGGCATCGGCGCTCACCACCAGCCGCGTGTGATGGTCGTAGAGGGTGTCGATCAACAGGATGAAGCGCTTGGCCTCGTTGCGCTTGCCCTCGCCGAGCACCGGCACATGGTCGATGAAGATGGTGGAGAAGCGGCCGGCGATGGCCAGGAAATCGCGCGCTCCGAGCGGCCTTTCGCAAAGATCGGCGAAGGAAAAGCGCGCCGCGTCGCCGGCCGCGCGCGGCACCACGACCTGCCGGCCCTTCACCGTCAGCGTCGTCTCCGCTACCGGCTTGCCATGCGTCATCGCCCGCCACGCCTCGTCGAGGGCGGCGTCGGCCGCCGCGTCCGCCGGCGCGACATAGACCGCCATGCGGCTGAGCTTCTCGAGGCGATAATCCTTGTCGTTGTCCAGCGTCATCACCTCGGCATTGCGCTCGAGCAGGCCGATGAAGGGCAGGAAGAGCTGCCGGTTCAGCCCGTCACGGTAGAGACCTTCGGGCGCGACATTGGAGGTGGCGACCAGCACGACGCCATTGGCAAACAGTGCCGAAAACAAACGCGACAGGATCATCGCATCGGCGATGTCGGTGACGGAGAACTCGTCGAAGCACAGCACCCAGGCCTGCTCGGCCAGCGCGCGCGCCACCGGCGGGATCGGGTCGTCCTCCTTGGCGTCGCCGTTCTTGCGCGCCTGCCGGTGCTTCTGGATGCGGTCCTGCACATCGGCCATGAAGTCGTTGAAATGCACGCGGCGCTTGCGCCTGACCGGCAACAGCTCGAAGAACATGTCCATCAGCATGGTCTTGCCGCGGCCGACGCCGCCATGGATATAGAGGCCCTTGACCGGTGCCGGCGGCTGCTTGCGGGCGAACAGCCAGCCCAGCGCGCTCGATTTCTGCGCCAGCCTTTTTGCCGAGATCTCGTCGGTCAGCCGATCGAGCGCGGCGGCGATGCGCTCCTGCGCCGGATCGCGCGCGATGGCGCCGGTCTCGACCAGATGGTCGTAGCGCTGCCTGACGGTCGCATGGGTTTGGAGGCCGTCACGCAGGTGCATCGGTCACGTCGTTCTTGAGCACATCCAGGAAAAGTAGCCGCTTTCCCCCCGTAATTGGAGCGGCTAGGCGACTCTTTCGAACGCTGAACCGCCCCAGGGCGGTATCGCCTTATCTTGTAAGCGAGATCGGCAGGCCGGTGGAAGTCTGGCCGTCGAATTTCTCGCCGCCCGAGGAATAAAGCCTGGCCAGCGTGCCGCCATTCTCGTCATAGAGGGTCAGCTGCTTGCCGGCGACATTCCAGGACTTGATGCCGTCGATCGGCGCCGGGCAATGCAACGGACCGGCGCGGTAGCCGGCGCCGAACTTGGTCTGCGGCGTTGCCACCTTGCAGCTCTGGCCGGAAACGCTGGCGTTCCACACACCGGCGACGCTGGCCGCGGTGAGGTCCGGCGCCCCTGCGGGTGCGCTTCCATCCGGCGGCAGCGAGGCGACCTGGCCGTTCGCCGGCGCGGTCGGGAACTGCGAGGCGTCGGCGGTGCCGGGAGCTGCCGGCGGCGGCAGCTGGTTTCCGGTCACCGTGCCGGCGGGCGCGGGCGTCAGCGGCGCCGGCTGCTGGTCATCCATCGACGAGAATCGCGACGTCGAGCAACCGCTTGCAATCAGTGCGGCCAGCGATACGGCCACCAGACCGGTCTTCGAAAAAGTCATTCCTACCTCCGTCGGACCCGGCTGGGGGGACGCCGTCCGCGCAATCTCTCCCTCCACCAAGATGGAGAAGGTGGCAGAATTTCAACCCGATATGGTTAAAATAGGGTTTTCGGGGCAATTGTTGCAATTTTGTCGCAACAGGCGTGTGACCCTCGAAGGTCCAATTATGGCGCGCCTCGATGAAGCCCGTTGTCGTCGGCAATATCCGGCGCGGCCCTATGCGGAAAGCCCCGCGCTCGGCACGAAGACATAGCCGTCCGGACCGACGACATAGCATTCGCGCAGGCCATGCGGCTTGTCGATCGTGCCGGCGAGCACGATGTGGCCGAGATCGCGCGCCCGCGCCTCGATCGCATCCGGATCGGCACCATAGAGGCGCAGCTCGATGCCCGTCCCGCGCGTCTCGGCGCCGGCGATGACGCCGCTCATCTCATTGTCGAGATAGGAATGGTCGGCATGCAGCATGAATATCGAGCCCAAGAGTTCGATCGCCGCGAAATCCTCGTCGACATAGATGATGCGGGCGCCAAGCACGTCGCGGCAGAAGGCCTCCATCGCCGCCATGTCGGTGACCAGCAGGTTGACGCCGATGCCGCGCGGCAGCGAGCGGCCGAAATCCTCGGCCTTCATCCACGGTGTCTTGGTCCGCTTCATTGCCATCGTGCTGCCCTCGGAAATTACGGGGATGTCGCTGGAACGGTCTCAGCGCGGTTCGAACTGGTAGAGCGGTTGCGCGAGCGCCACCGGGGGCCGCAGCAAGTCGGCGCAGCGGCGGTCCAGGTCGAGGGCCAACTGATGGGCTCGCAGCGCCGCCGTCTTCCAGGCGCCGGCTGTTTTCAGCAGGGCAAGCGCATCCGACGGGCGGTTGGCCGCAATCATGAGGTCGGCGGCGACGATGCGATCTTCCGGCGCGATGGTTTCGCCAGCCTTCAGCCTGCCCGCCAGCCCGACCCACTGTTCCCAGGGGAAGGCCGCTGTGAGCTGTTTTGGGCGATGTGGCGGTTCGGCCTCATTGCCTTTCATGAAAGGCGCCAGCGTCGATCGAGCCAACGCCCTGTCAACGAACGACTCCGCCGTTTCGCCTTGCATCTCGGAGATCAGGGCATGACGCAGATTGTCCTCCCGTTCGCGGCGACCAAGAACATAGTCGATCCCATTGAGCATAGCCGCCGTGACGGCATCGGGATTGTTGATCGGGTCGAGCTGTTTTGCTGCAATCTGCGCGTTGAGCGCCCCTGCCACTGTAGGGCCAAGCCGCAGATCACCGGTCTGGTTCACGAGAGTCAGCAAGATGGCGGCCTGCGGAGAATGGTCAATCAGCTGCCCGATTGGCCTGATGGCTGAACCCATACCGTTTTGACGGTCGAGCGCCTGTACCTGCGCCGGCTGTTTGGAAATGTCGAAGAACGGGCGAAGATTGGCAGAGTTGAGGGCGTTGCGAAGATAACCGGTATGACGCTTGTCGATTAATGCCGCGGGCGGAAGGCGGTCGAGGTAGGCGACGTAGTCGGAGAGGTCGTCTTCTGCTGCCCGCATCTCGAGCGCTAGGAGCCAAACGCCTGCTTCTTCAGCCCTTTGGGCGAGCTGCGACTTTGCCTGATCATCGAGAGCGGACAGCGCCTGCGCAATTCCTTTGGCGGCGACCGACGCTTGGTAAAGATCCGACGTCTGCAAGCGCGCCAGTTCGTCCAGAAGCCAGTCGCCATCATCCTCCATGACCAGCGCGCGCCAGGCGGATTGGCCAAGCTGTGGCACAATCGACTGTGCCTTGGGCAGCGGCTGCATGCCGGCAATCATCGCCGCCCGGTCCGGCGTTGTTGCATAGGCAAGTCTGAGTTCGACAATGCGCTGCGGCGGATGACTGCGTTTTTCCAGGCTCGCCAGAAGCGCCGAGCCTTCGGTGTAGGCAAGGCCGCCATAGCGTATCTTCAGATACGCGGCGTCATCCCCGAAACGGTCGCGCCAGAAATTCGGGAACGTTGCCGGTTCGGCAAGCAGGAAATCGCCCGCGTCCAGGATGGCTGGCGCAAAGGCGCAAGCGCCGGGCTGCGTCTGCGCGGCAGCCGGCGCTATCGGCGCGGTCCCCATGATCGCCGCCACGACTGCAAGAACTGCCTGCCGACGCATGGTTTCCCCCTCCATTCCGCCGACCGATTGTATACCGGAAATCATCGCCGGCGCCAGCGCGCGGCCTCTGGCCAGAGCATGCACCCGTCCCAAATGCTTGCGCCAGATGGCATCGATCCTATCTTGCAAGAGGAAGAAACATGCCGGAGCCGCAGCCTTGGCCGCAAGAAAGACAGCCGCCAACCGCTATTATCGCGGCCCGCCAAGCGATCATTTCGACGGCACCCTGTTCTTCAATCCCAATGGCAAGCCGCCCGGCCGCTTCGCCGACCTCCTGCGATGGCAGTTGGGCGGCGAGCGCGCGAAATGGCCGGCGGCCAATCCGAGCCCGTTCCATCAGGCGAGGCCGGACGAGCGCGTCGACGGCGCCGCGCTGCGCCTCACCATGGTCGGCCATTCCTCGCTGCTCATCCAGACGGCGGGGCTGAACATCCTCACCGATCCGGCCTGGTCGCAGCGCGTCTCGCCGCTGTCCTTTGCCGGGCCGAAACGTGTCAACGCGCCGGGCATCGCCTTTTCCCAGTTGCCGCCGATCGACCTCGTGCTGGTCAGCCACAACCATTACGACCATCTCGATCTCGCCACGCTGAAGCGGCTGAAGGCGAGGCACGACCCGCTCGTGATCACGCCGCTCGGCAACGACGCCATCATCGACGCCGCCGTCCCCGGCATGCGGCTCAGCGCGCATGACTGGGGCGACAGGCTCGACCTCGGCAAGGATGCCGCCATCCATGTCGAGCCGGTGCACCACTGGTCGGCGCGCGGCGCGCGCGACCGGCGCATGGCACTGTGGGCGGGGTTCGTGGTCGAGACGCCAAGCGCAAAAATCTATTTCGCCGGCGATACCGGCTTCCATGGCGGCGCCAACTACCGGCTGAGGGCCGAAAAGCATGGCGGCTTCCGCCTCGCCATCCTGCCGATCGGCGCCTATGAGCCGCGCTGGTTCATGGAGCCGCAGCACCAGAATCCCGAGGAGGCGGTGCAAGGCATGATGCTTTGCAACGCAGCCCACGCCGCAGGCTGCCACTGGGGCACCTTCCAGCTCACCAATGAGCCGATCGACGAGCCTGCCCGCAAACTGGCCGAGGCGCTCGACGCCGAGCGCCTGCCGCGCGAACGTTTCCGCGCCTTGCGGCCGGGCGAGGTGTGGGATGTGCCGGCCGCCTAGCCCAGGAGCTGGCCGACCACAGGAACCCAAGCCGACAAGAGGCGTTGACCCAACAGCGCAATTCGGCTGGGAGCCTTTCCATGATCAAGTGGATCATCATTCTTCTTATTGTCGCCGCGGCGGCGAGCCTGCTCGGCATGCCGGCACTGGCAGGCGCGGCCGCCACCGGCGCGCGCGTCCTGATCGGCGTCGTCCTCATCATCTTCCTGCTGATCGTGCTCGGCGTCTTCGCGGTTACCTAGGCCCGACGTCTTCGCCGTCGGCTAGGCGCGACGTCTTCGTCGTCGCCAAGGCGCGACGTCTTCGCCGTCGCCGGGCCCGGTGTCTCCGTCGTGGCCGGTTCGGCGTCTTCGCCGTGGCTTCAAGCGCGCCGCACTGGTAATTCCCGCCCGTTTCCGCCATATAGCGCCAAACGGACATGGAATGACCGGTTAGATGGCAGGCACCGCCCCCTTCGCCAAGATGAATGGCATCGGCAACGAGATCATCGTTGCCGATATGCGCGGCCGCGCCGACCGGGTGACGCCGGCGGCGGCGATCGCGCTCAATGCCGATGCCGCGACCAAGTTCGACCAGATCATGGCGATCCACGATGCGAGGACGCCGGGCACCGCCTATTATGTCGACATCCTGAATTCCGACGGCTCGGGTGCGCAGGCCTGCGGCAACGGCATGCGCTGTGTCGTGCAGGCGCTCGCCGCCGAGACCGGCCAGAAGAGCTTCACCTTCGAGACCCGGGCCGGCATCCTCAACGCCAAGGAACATGCCGATGGCACGATCTCGGTCGATATGGGCGCGCCGCGCTTCGGCTGGCAGGACATCCCGCTCGCCGAGGAGTTCCGCGACACCCGCATGATCGAGCTGCAGATCGGCCCGATCGACGCGCCGGTGCTGCATTCGCCCTCGGCCGTCTCGATGGGCAATCCGCACGCCATCTTCTGGGTCGATCGCGACGTCTGGTCCTACGAGCTCGACCGGTTCGGCCCGCTTTTGGAAAACCATCCGATCTTCCCCGAGCGCGCCAACATCACCATCGCGCAGGTCACCTCGCCCGAAACCATGGTTATCCGTACCTGGGAACGCGGCGCCGGCCTGACCAAGGCCTGCGGCTCGGCCGCCTGCGCCGCCGTGGTGGCCGCTGCCCGCACCAAGCGCACCGGCCGCAGCGTCTCGCTGATGACGCCCGGCGGCGGCTCGCTGCATGTCGAATGGCGCGACGACGACCACGTCATCCTGACCGGTGCCGCCGAATGGGAATTCTCCGGCAGCTTCGACCCTTCGACCGGCACCTGGGCCCGCGACACCGAAAGCGCGGCCTGATGGCGATAGACGTCGTCACCTTCGGCTGCCGCCTGAACACCTATGAGTCCGAGGTGATGCGCCGCGAGGCCGAAAGCGCCGGCCTCGGCGCGCTCGAGGGCGGCGCCGTCATCTTCAACACCTGCGCCGTCACAGCGGAAGCGGTGCGCCAGGCCAAGCAGTCGATCCGCAAAGCCCGCCGCGAGAACCCGCAGGCACGCATCATCGTCACCGGCTGCGCGGCGCAGACCGAGCCGCAGAACTTCGCCGCCATGGACGAGGTCGACCTCGTGCTCGGCAATGAAGAGAAGCTGAAGGCGAATTCCTATCGCGCGCTCCCCGATTTTGGCGTCAACGACACCGAGAAGGCGCGCGTCAACGACATCTTCTCGGTGCGCGAGACGGCCGGCCACATGGTCGATGCAATCGAGGGCCGGGCGCGCGCCTTCGTCCAGGTGCAGAATGGCTGCGACCATCGCTGCACCTTCTGCATCATCCCCTATGGCCGCGGCAATTCGCGCTCGGTGCCGATGGGCGCCGTGGTCGAGCAGATCAAGCGGCTGGCCGGCAATGGCTATGCCGAGATCGTGCTGACCGGCGTCGACATGACCAGTTTTGGCGCCGACCTGCCGGGCGCCCCGAAGCTTGGGAAGCTGGTGAAGACGATCCTGCGCCAGGTGCCAGAGGTGAAGCGGCTCAGGCTGTCCTCGATCGATTCCATCGAGGCCGACGAGGACCTGCTGGACGCCATCGCCACCGAGCCCCGGCTGATGCCGCATCTGCATCTGTCGCTGCAGTCGGGCGACGACATGATCCTGAAGCGCATGAAGCGCCGCCACCTGCGCGACCAGTCGATCCGCTTCTGCGAGGAGGTACGCAAGCTGCGCCCCGGCATCGTCTTCGGCGCCGACATCATCGCCGGCTTCCCGACCGAGACCGAGGCGATGTTCGCGAACTCGGAAAAGATCGTCGAGGAATGCGGCCTGACGCATCTGCACGTCTTCCCGTTCAGCCCGCGCGAAGGCACGCCCGCCGCGCGCATGCCGCAGGTGCGGCGCGAGGTGGTCAAGCAGCGCGCGGCCCGGCTTCGCGCCGCCGGCGAGGCCGCCTATCGCCGCCATCTCGCCGCCCTTGCCGGTACGCGCCAGTCGATCCTGGTCGAGCGCGACGGCCTCGGCCGCACCGAGGGGTTCACGCTGGCCGCCATCGACGCCGGGGCACCGGGCAAGATCGTCGAGGCTGTTGTTACGGGCCATGACGGCGCCCGCCTCCTGGCCGCGTCGCTTGCCGCGCGCGCCGCCTGAGATACGCAAAACATGGCTGGTTTCTTCAAGAAGATATTTTCGTTCGGCAAGAAGGAAGTCGTCGAGGAGCGCGTCGACGAGACGGCACCCTTGCCGCCGATCAAATGGGATGCGCTGGACGCGCTGAAGCCGGCGGCCGAGGAGCCGAAGCCCGAACCTGCACCGGACATTCCGCCGGCGCCGGAACCCGTCATCCCGCCGGCACCTGAGCCGGTCGTTCCGTCCGAGCCGGAGCCGTTGCCGCAGCCCCTGCCGGAGGAAGAGCCGCAACCTGCCCCGGAGAAGCCGGAGCCGCCGGCACCGGAGGAAGTGCCCGTTCCGCCCGAACCTGCACCTGAGCCGGTGCCCGCGCCGCAAGAGGTACCGCAGCCGGAGCCGGCGCCCGTCGAAGTGCCGACGACGCCCAGCGAAGTCCCGGCCGAGACGCCGGCACCGATCGAGGTGCCGCCGGCAGCGCCACGTTCTATCGAGCCATCTTTGGAGG
>NZ_RZOT01000218.1:0-9151 GCF_003999085.1 Mesorhizobium sp. M4A.F.Ca.ET.090.04.2.1 | reverse complement strand
CGGTCACAAACACCTTAAGTGTTTCCGGCTTGCGCCCAGCAGCAAGCGCCCGTCGTTTCAGGTCGTCGCCGGCCACACCCGCCGACGGTTGCTCGTCCAGCAGGACGACGTCGGCGACGCGGGTGGCGAAGTCGAGGTCGGCCTCGGACAGGCCGGACATGACCAGCACCGGCGTGCCCTGCGGCGAGCGCGCCACGTTGAGCGGCCCGCGCACCGAAAAGAACTCGCCCTTGTGGTCAAGCAGGTGCATCTTCTGCGGATCGTGGAAGCGGCCGCCGGACTTGTCGAACAGCAGCGCATCGGCGTCCCAGCCCCTCCACAGGCCTTGCACGATGCCGATGAATTCTTCGGCGCGGCGGCGGAAATCACCTTCGGAAAACCCTTCCGGCCGGCTGAAATTGGCGGCCTGGCGCGGATCCTGGACCATCGTCGCGTTCCAGCCGATACGGCCGTGGCTGATGATGTCGAGGGAAGCAAAGCGACGCGCCAGATTGTAGGGCTGGTGCGCGAGCGTCGAGGCCCCGGCGACGAGCCCGATCCTTTCGGTCAGCGTCGCGAGCGCCGCCAGCAGCGTCGTTGCCTCGAACGGGCTGGTTGATCGAGCGCCGTTGGCTGCGGTATCGGAAACGACGACCATGTCGACCCCTGCCGCCTCCGCTTTCCGCACGAAGCCGGCTATGCGGCGGAAGTCCAGGCCGGCCTGTCCGTCGGTGGCAGCAATGTCGAGCGAAATGGCGAGATGCATGACGCGAACCTAAGTCCGCCTTCGCGCAAGGCAAGTCCGTCGGGTCGGCCAGCGGGCCGTCACTTGCCGGCCAGCCCCTACTTGCCGGCAAGAATATCCTTGATCAGCCGCTGGCAGCGCTCGGCCATGAAATCGAGCAGCAGCCGCACTTTCGGGTCCTGCAGCTTCTTGTGCGGGTAGACGGCGGCGAACTGCACCGGCGTCGGCGGTGTCTTGGCCAGGATCACCTTCAGCCGTTGGTCGCGGATGAAAGGCTCGACCTCGAAGCGCGGCTTGTTGATGATGCCACGACCCGACAGCGCCCAGCCGGTCAGCACATCGCCGTCATCGGTGTCGTACGGCCCGTGCACCTCGAATTTCTGCGGGCCGGCCGGCGTCTGCAGCGTCCACACATATTCGCGCGCGCCGGCATAGCGCAGCATCAGGCAATCGTGCTTCTTGCCGATCAATTCCTGCGGCTCGGCCGGCTCGCCGCGCGCCTCCAGATATTTCGGCGCCGCCACCAGCACCCGCTCGCATTCCATGATGCCGCGCATCCTGAGGCTGGAATCCTCGATGATGCCCAGCCGGAAGGCGACGTCGATGCCTTCCTTCATGATGTCGACATTGTGATCCGAAAGCCTGAGCCGCACCTCGATATCAGGGTATTTGTCGTGGAAGTCCGGAATGCCGGAGGCCACCAGCCGCCGCCCGAGGCCGAGCGGCGCCGTCACCTTGATCGTGCCGCGCGGCTGGCCGGACAATGCCGAGACGGCGGCCTCCGCCTCGGTGATCGCCTCCAGCACCTGCTTGGCGCCGGTGTAGAACACCGTGCCGTGCTCGGTCGGCATCAACTGCCTGGTCGTACGATTGAACAGGCGAACGCCGAGGTGCTTCTCCAGCTCCTTGATGCGGTTGGAAGCGACAGCCGGCGAGATGCGCATGTCGCGCCCCGCCGCCGACAGATTGCCGAGCTCGACGACACGGACGAAGACGGCGATGTTGTCGAGATAGGCCATGCGTGGCTCTCATGCGGCTGCGCCAAGGTCTGGAAACCCGCCGCTTCGGCTCGGCCTGACCTGAATCTCACACCTTATACAACCCTAGTATTTTTTATTTTTTTTTGAAAGTCATCGCGCACCTCGCCTCTTTTCGTTTTGGCGCCAGACCGTAAAGTCGTGCCATCGGCAGGGACGACTTCCCAAGGGCAACACGATGCTGGATTTCGCGATTTTCTGGGACTGGCTGAGCTTCGCCGTCCGCTGGCTGCATGTCATCACCGGCATCGCCTGGATCGGCTCGTCCTTCTATTTCGTCGCGCTCGACCTCGGGCTGCGCCAGCGCCCCGGCCTGCCAGTCGGCGCCTTCGGCGAGGAATGGCAGGTGCATGGCGGCGGCTTCTACCACATCCAGAAATATCTGGTGGCGCCGGCCGAGATGCCGGAGCACCTGACCTGGTTCAAATGGGAGTCCTATGCCACCTGGCTGTCGGGCTTCGCCATGCTGTGCGTGGTCTACTATGCCGGCGCCGACCTGTTCCTGATCGATCCCAATGTGCTGCCGATGTCGGTGCCGGTCGGCATCCTGCTGTCGCTGGCGACGATCGGTGTCGGCTGGGTGGTCTACGACCTGCTTTGCCGCTCGGCGCTGGGCAAGAGCGACACAGGGCTGATGCTGGTGCTTTATGGCGTGCTGGTGTTCATCGCCTGGGGATTGACGCATCTCTTCACCGGCCGCGCCGCCTTCCTGCATCTCGGTGCCATCACCGCCACGATCATGTCGGCCAACGTCTTCATGGTCATCATCCCCAACCAGAAGATCGTCGTCGCCGACCTGATCGCCGGCCGCAAGCCGGACCCGAAATACGGCAAGATCGCCAAACAGCGCTCGCTGCACAACAACTACCTGACGCTGCCGGTGCTGTTCCTGATGCTGTCGAACCACTATCCGCTGGCGTTCGGCACCGAGTTCAACTGGGTGATCGCCTCACTGGTGTTCATCATCGGCGTGCTTATCCGACACTATTTCAACACCGTCCATGCCCGCAAGGGCAACCCGACCTGGACGTGGCTCGGCGCCGCCGTGCTGTTCGTCATCATCATCTGGCTGTCGACCGTGCCGAAGGTCCTGACCGGCGAGCCCAAGGCTTCCGCCGCGGCCGAGACCTTTATCGCCTCGGCGCATTTCCAGGCCGTGCGCGACACGGTGCTTGGCCGCTGCTCGATGTGCCATGCCGAGGAGCCGGTCTATGAGGGCATTTACCATGCCCCGAAGGGCGTGATGCTCGACACCGACGCGCGCATCGCCGAGCATGCGCGCGAGATCTACCTGCAGGCCGGACGCAGCCACGCCATGCCGCCAGCCAATGTCACCCAGATCAGCGACAAGGAGCGGGCGCTGCTGGTCGCCTGGTTCGAAGGCCAGGGAAAGTAGCATGACCTCCACCCTTCTGCGCGGCCGCACGCTGACCTTCCTGCGCTGGCCGGAAACGATCGACGACCATTCCGCCTGGCGCTACGAGGAGGATGGCGGCCTGCTGATCAGCGACGGCCGGATCGTCGCCTCAGGCGCCTATGCCGATATCGAGAAGCAGGCCGGCGACGGGGCAAGACGGATCGACCATCGCCCGCATCTCATCCTGCCGGGCTTCATCGACGCGCATGTGCATTTCCCGCAGATGCAGATCATCGCCTCCTACGGCGCCGAGTTGCTCGACTGGCTAAACAAATACACCTTTCCCGAGGAGACGAAATTCCGCGACGCCCAGCACGGCCGCCGCATCGCGAGACTGTTCCTCGACGAGATGGTGCGGCATGGCACGACGACGGTCGCCGCCTATTGCTCGGTGCACAAGGCGTCGGCCGAGGCCTTCTTCGCCGAGTCGCATGACCGCAACATGCTCAACATCGCCGGCAAGGTGATGATGGACCGCAACGCGCCGGACGGCCTGCTCGACACGTCGCAATCGGGCTATGACGACAGCAAGGCGCTGATTGCGGAATGGCACGGCAAGGGCCGCCAGCTCTATGCCATCACCCCTCGCTTCGCCATCACCTCCACGCCCGAGCAGATGGAGATGGCCGGTACGCTCTGCCGCGAGCATCCCGATCTCCACATGCAGACGCATCTCTCGGAAAACCATGCCGAGATCGCCTTCACGCAGGAGCTCTATCCCTGGTCGCGCGACTATACCGACGTCTATGAGCGGTACGGGCTCTTGGGGCAAAAGAGCCTGTTCGGCCACTGCATCCATCTCTCCGAACGCGAGGCGGATGCGCTGTCGAGCACCGGCTCGGTGGCGGTGTTCTGCCCGACCTCGAACCTGTTCCTCGGCTCCGGCCTGTTCGACTATCAGCGCTACCGCAGGCGTGACAGGGCCCTCAGAATCGCGGCCGCCACCGACGTCGGCGGCGGCACCAACTACTCGATGCTGCGCACCATGGACGAGGGCTACAAGGTGATCGCGCTGAACGGGGAGAAGCTCAACCCGTTCCAGTCCTTCTGGCAATTGACGCGCGGCAATGCCGAGGCGCTGTCGGTCGCCGACAAGGTCGGCACACTCGAGGCTGGCACCGATGCCGACATCGTCGTGCTCGACGCGCGCGTCACGCCGGCGATGCGGCTGAGGATGGAAACGGTCGGCACGCTGGCCGAGGAACTGTTTCTCCTGCAGACGCTGGGCGACGACCGCGCCGTGCGCGAGGTCTATGTCGCTGGCCGGCCGGCCAAGAGCACTATCGCGATCTAGCATTCCGGCTTGACCCCACGGCAAGCATCGGCCAAAGCGTGCGGCGACATTGACAGGGGAACGACATGGCCGTTGCCGACGACATCGCTCTGATCAAGAAACAGGAGGCCACGCTGGTCTTCCCCGGCTTCGACGAGGCCGTCGCCTTCGAGGTCGGCGCGGCGATCCGCAAGCGCGCGCTGGCCGAGAACCTGCCGATCATCGTCGACATCAGGACCTTCGACCGGCCGCTGTTCTACGCCGCGATGCCGGGTTCGAACGCCTCCAATCCCGACTGGGCCCGGCGCAAGATCAATGTGGTGAAGCGGTTCCTGAAAAGCACCTACCGCATGGTGCTGGAGCAGCAGCGCCCCGACCGCACCTTCAAGGTCGGCGAGGGGCTGAATGTCGCCGACTATGTGCTGGCCGGCGGCGGCTTTCCGGTCACCGTCAAAGGCGTGGGCGTGATCGGAGTGATTGCCGTTTCGGGCCTGCCGGAGCGTGAGGATCACGGCATGGTGGTCGACGCGCTGTGCGCGCATCTGGGCGCCGACCGCAAACAATTGGCCCTGGCGCCGGAAGCACAATGACAGACCCAAAATCCTTCCTGACGTCGATCTTCAACGCCGCGGTCGCCGCCGCCGATCCGGAAAAGACGATCCGCGACCATCTGCCGGCAAGGCCGAAGGGCCGCACCATCGTCATCGGCGCCGGCAAGGGCTCGGCGCAGATGGCAGCGGCCTTCGAAAAGGTTTGGGACGGCCCGATCGAGGGACTGGTCGTCACTCGCTACGGCTATGGCGCGAAGTGCGAGCGCATCGAGATCATCGAGGCGGCGCATCCGGTGCCGGATGCGGCCGGTCTCGAGGCCTCGCGCCGGCTGCTGGAGAAGGTGCGCGGGCTGACGCCGGACGATCTTGTCGTGGCGCTGATCTCCGGCGGCGGCTCGGCGCTGCTGCCCTCGCCCGCTCCGGGCCTGGCCCTGGCCGACGAGATCGCCGTCAACGAGGCGCTGCTTGCCTCCGGCGCGCCGATCGCGGCGATGAACACGATCCGCAAGCATGTCTCCACCATCAAGGGCGGCCGGCTGGCGGCGGCGGCGCATCCGGCCAAAGTGGTGTCGCTGGTCGTCTCCGACATCCCCGGCGACAATCCCGCCCTCGTCGCCTCAGGCCCGACGGTCCCCGACACCGGCAGCCGCGAGGATGCGCTGGCGTCGATATCAGCCTGTGGCATGAAGCTGCCGGCAGCAGTCATGGCGCACATCAATTCGCCGACCGCCGATGCGCCGCGTCCGGACGATCCGGTCTTCGCCGGCAACGAAGTGCATCTGATCGCGTCGGCCGGCGTTTCGCTGGAAGCCGCCGCCGCCGAGGCGAAGCGGCAGGGAATTGAAGCCGTCATCCTGTCCGATTCCATCGAGGGCGAGGCGCGCGAGGTCGGCGGCGTCCACGCCGCCATCGCGCGCGAGGTAGCGACGCGCGACCGCCCGTTCGCCAAGCCGGTGCTGATCCTGTCGGGCGGCGAGACGACGGTGACGCTACGGGCAAAAGGCAAGGGCGGCCGCAATTCGGAATTCCTGCTCGCCTTTGCGATTGCCATTGGCGGCCTGGACGGCATTCACGCGCTGGCGGCGGACACCGACGGCATCGACGGCTCGGAGGACAATGCTGGCGCCTTCGCCGACGGCTCGACGGTGGCGCGCATGCGCGCCGCCGGCATCGACGCCAAGGCGATGCTCGCCGGCAACAATGCCTGGACGGCCTTCAATGCGATCGGCGATCTTTTTGTGCCGGGGCCGACGGGCACGAACGTCAATGATTTAAGGGCGATTCTCGTCCGTTAACGCGCGCCGCATTGCCCTTGCGCAAGCGTCGGCGCTGCCCCTCATCCGCCTGCCGGCACCTTCTCCCCGTATAGTGACGGGGAGAAGGCAGCTGGCTACGAAGGGGCAATGAGGGGCGGCGCGAACCTGTCGATTTCAACCAAAGTTGAATGAGGGCATCCGAAGAGGCGCACCGAAGCATAATTGATCAAACCGCCATCAGCCGTTTCACCTCTCTCATATCCTTGAGGAATCGTTCCCGCTCGGCTTCCTTGTCTTCCTGCTCCCGGATGCGCAGGATGAAGGATGGGTGGATGGTAATGAAGACGCGCAGGCCGTCTTCGCGCTCGATCACCTCGCCGCGCATCTTCGTCACCGGCACCGCCTTGCCGAGCAGCGCCTGCGCCGCGGTCGCGCCGAGCGCCACCACCAGATTTGGCTGGATGAGATCGAGTTCCCTGTCCAGCCACCAACGGCAGGCCTGGATCTCACCGGCATTCGGCTTGGAGTGGATGCGGCGCTTGCCGCGCGGCTCGAACTTGAAATGCTTCACCGCATTGGTGACGTAGGTTTTGCGCCGCTCGATCTCGGCATCGTTCAGCGTGGCGTCGAGGATCCTTCCTGCCGGGCCGACGAATGGTTTGCCGGCCACATCCTCCTGGTCGCCCGGCTGTTCGCCGACGAAGACCACCTCGGCATTCTCAGGTCCCTCGCCGAACACCGTCTGGGTGGCGTCGCGCCACAGCGGGCAGCGGCGACAGGGCTTCGCCGCAGCGCGCAGTTCGGCTATCGAAGCATCCTCGCCAAGGACCGGTTTGGCATCGTCCAACCCGCGCCTGACTGGTGCCTTCGCCTGGTTCGTGGCGGCCATCCCATGCCTCATCCATTCCAGGGTGAAATGGACGGGGCGGGCGATGGTTCCGCTCACACCTCGTGCAGATACAGGTGGTAGTCCAGCTCGCTGACAGTGCGGGCGACGCGCAGATATTCGGCCTGCTTGATCGCGACGAATGTCCGGTGCAGATCGGGGCCGAGCGCCTCTTTCAGGAAATCGGACGCCCGCGCCGCCTCGATCGCGGCGCGCCAGTCCACCGGCATGATGGTGCGCGTTACGGCCGCTTCGTAGCCGTTGCCGGTGGTTTCCGGACCGGGGTCGAGCCCTTCCTCGATGCCTTTCACAATCCCGGCGAGCACGGTCGCGGCCACGAGATAAGGGTTTGCGTCGACACCCGACGGACGGTGCTCGATGCGGCGGTTCCTGGCGTCGCCAGCCGGCACGCGCAGCGCCACCGAACGGTTGTTGACGCCCCAGGTCGGCGCCACCGGCGCGTAGGATTGCGAAACGAAGCGCCGCCATGAATTGGCATGCGGCGCAAACACCAGCATGGATTCCGCCATGGTCTGGATCAGGCCGCCGAGACCCTGCAGCAGCGGCGGCGACCAGCTCTCGCCACCGGCTTCGGCAAACACATTTTTTCCGGCATCATCTTGCAGCGAAACATGGAAATGCATGCCAGAGCCAGCGTATTTCTCGATCGGCTTGGCCATGAAGCAGGCGGTGACACCGTGGCGGCGCGCCTGCGCCCTGACCAGCCGCTTCAGCATGACGAGGTCGTCAGCTGCCCGCATCACATCCTTGCGGTAGTTGAGCGTCAGCTCGTACTGGCCGGGCGCATATTCGGAAATCACCGTCTCGGCCGGGATGCCTTGTGCGCTGGCGGCGGCATAGATGTCGGAAAACAGCGGCTCCATGCCGTGCAGATGGTCAACCGAATAGACCTCGGTCTTGGCCGAGCGGCGCCCGTCGAGCACGGCATGCGCCGGCTGCACCTTGCCGTCGGCATCGCGCTCATTGGCAAGAAGAAAAAATTCGAGCTCGAAGGCGCCGGCCGGACGCAGCCCCTTGGCCGCCAGGCGCTCGACCTGCCGCTTGAGCGCCAGGCGGGGATCGGACGACATCGGCTGGCCGTCGAGATGGTGCATCGCCATCAGCACCTGGCCGCGCGGCGGGTTGGTGCCATACAGCGGCACCAGCGTGCCGGGGATTGGCCATGCCCTCAGATCGCCATCACCGGTGTCCCAGACCAGGCCGGTCTCGTGCACGTCCTCGCCGGTGATGTCGAGGCCGAGAATCGAGATCGGCAGGTGCCGGCCGGCCTCGAAAATGCCCATCAGCTCGTGCCGGCGCACGATCTTGCCACGGCCGATGCCGTTGGCGTCGGTGAGCACGATGTCGAAGGCCTCGATTTCGGGGTGGGCATCGAGAAAGGCTTTCGCCTCGCGGGGCGTCGAGCCCGAAGGTGAGGTCATGATCGAACTCTGCTTTGGCCTGGCCGCCAATCTTCCGCTGCTTGTCTCATGCCGCAAGCCTTGCCGCAACCGTCGCGAAAGCGGTGATCAGCCTGTTGACCTGAGCCGCCGTCGTGGCCGGCGAGATCAGCATCATATTGTGGAAGGGCGCGATCAGAACGCCCCGGTTGGCCAGCGCGACGTGGATGGCGGCCTCCAGCTCCGGCGCGTGCGCCGCCTCCGCCTCGCCGCCGTTGCGCAGCGGGCCCGGGGCACAGATGAACTCGACCCGGGCGCCGACGCGGGCGACATGCCAGGGCAGACGGTAGCGGTCGATGACGGCCGTCAGCCCGGCATCCAGCCGCCGCGCCAGCCGGTCCATGCGGGCATAGGCTTCCTCGGTCATCACCTCCTCGAGCGCCGCGCGCATGGTGGCGAACTGCAGCGGATTGGCCGACAGCGTCGTGCCCATGCCGGAATAGCCAGGCGCCTTCACCCTGTTGTAGGCGGCGTAGCGGCTGGCGACCTCGTCGCTCAGGCCCCAGACGCTCGCCGGCACGCCGCCGGCCAGCGGCTTGCCAAGCAC
>NZ_RZOT01000217.1:0-9155 GCF_003999085.1 Mesorhizobium sp. M4A.F.Ca.ET.090.04.2.1 | reverse complement strand
GCCAACCCGCCTTCATTCTATCTGGCGGGCAACATGCTTGGTCCGGCGGAATTGCGCGCCGAAAGCAACGCACGCCGGCAGGCCGGGATTGCCGCGACTTATCTGACCCGCCAGACTCTGGCCGACAGTTTCGGAATCGATCGCGCAGCAGCCATCCTCAGCCACGACAACATTGCGCTCGATCCGCGCAAGCTCACAGCCGGACTGTTGCTGCGGGCTTTGGGGCGGAAGGCACGTCTTTATGCGCCAGTGCAAGCGACCGAGATCGAGCACGGTCGCGATCAGGTTGTTGTCAAAACCAGTCTCGGTCCGACGATCTCGGCACGACATCTGGTGCTGGCAACCGGCTATGAGTTGACCGACATCATTCCGGCGACCGCGCACAGCATCGTTTCAACCTGGGCGATCGCCACGAACCGCCAGCCCCAAGGCCTATGGCCTGCGACTACTCTGCTATGGGAGGCATCGGAGCCGTATCTTTACGTTCGGACAACGGCAGACGGCCGGGTCATTTGTGGTGGTGAGGACGAGGATTTCACCGATGAGGAGCATCGCGACGCAATGATCGCCGAAAAGGCCCAGCGCCTGGCGGCCAAGCTGGGCCATCTGTTGCCAAAGCTGGACACCAGACCGGAATTTGCATGGACCGGCTCCTTCGGCACCACGACCTCCGGCCTGCCCTATATAGGCGCCCTGCCCCGCTTCCCACGCATTCACGCCGTGATGGGCTATGGCGGCAACGGCATCACCTTCTCGCAGATCGCTTCTGAGATGGTTTCATCTGCGATTGGCGGCCTCCAGGACATCGATTCCGAGCTTTTTGCGTTCCGCGGCTGCTAGATCGACAGGCGAGAGCGCCGAAGGCCAGGACTACCTCCTGGGTGACTGAACTAGGTCCACTCCGACAGGATTGTCTCCATCTCCACTGTCTCGACCTGCTGCGCAAATCGTTGATGATAGACCGTTAGCAGCGCGTCGTGAGTGGCATCCGAAGTGCTGCACAGAGCGTCCGTCACCAGCACCACCCGGTAGCCGAAATCAATGGCGCCGAGAACGGTTGCCAGCACGCAGACGTCGGTCTCGCCGCCGGTGATCACCAGCGTGTCGATCCTATGCTGCGCGAGAAAGTTCCTGAGCCTGCCCTCGAACCAGGGCGAATAGATGTGCTTGTCGAGAACGGTTGCCGGCGGAGAGTGCCGCATCAGCGAAGGCAGAAGCTCAATCATTTCCGGGTCGAGCTCGGACATGGTCATCGACGCCCATCGGTCATAGTAGCGCTTCCACGTGCCCACCCCCTGCCCCGGCCTCTGTGCAGGCAGGAAGCGGGTAAAGATGGTTTGCGCCGCATGCCTTGCGACCAGCGTTTCGATGAGGGGCAGGACGCGGGCCATCCACGGCGTCGCCCAGGGCGATGGCTCCGCGAACAAGCGCTGCATGTCGACGCAGAGATGGACGCAACTGCTGCCCAATGGTCCGTAGGTCAATCCATGCGCTGACATTGAGGACCTCTTCGGTCCGACCTCTTTCCGACACGACGCCTGGTTAGGCCTTGCAGGCTTGCGTGCCGCTTCTTTGCGTCGCTGCAGCTATTCGGGGAGGTGCGGCGTATGCTGTTTGTCCTCGGCCGGATCGGCGTCGATGCGCGCCTTGTGCGGATCGAAAACGCCGTGCCGAGCGATAGCCAAGGCGGCTGTCTCAGGCGTCTCATAGGCCCACATGAAATTGTCGGCGGATGCACCGGCGGCATGAACGCGCCAATAGCTGGCCGTGCCCCATGGAGAATCCGAGGTGGTGTTCGTTTTCTCGAAGAGCTCGAAATAGATATCCTCGAACGGGATGTAGAAGACCGGATTTCGCCCATCTTCATAAAGCAGCTTTGCCCGCTCGCTGGACGCAACGATGGCGTCTGAAAACCTGACCGTCACTGTGCCGTCAAAGGGCACGATGGCAGGGGCGGTCGGAAAATGCATGGAACTCGCCGGTGAGGTTTGCATTCTCGTACTCCTTGACTGCGTGTTCATGGAAACGTTGCTCAGCCATGGCAGTTCCGGCCAAGCGCGCAATTGGCGCAAACCTTTTCGACCCCGACGGTAGACCGTCAGGGCTCGTCCTTGGAGTTCATGATTTGAATGGCGGGCGCGACCACCCGCCACGGCAGGTGGGCTTTTGCCCTGAACTGAGCCGGAGACGTCCAGCGCGTTAGCGTGAGCGCCAGGGTCGGACAAAAAGCGTCGTCAGCAAACTGCTGAGGACCATCCACGCAGCCACCTCGCGTCCGGATGCCCCAGGCCTGCCCCGCCTGGTGCTTGCGTGGGCCGCCATCACGGGCGCGAGGTCGGGTCGACTTCCGTGCCTGACAGAATAGGCGCGGGTTATCTCGGCGCCGAACAGGAAGATCTGGGCCGAATAGTAGACCCACAACAGCACGATTATCAGCGCGCCGGCCGCACCATAGGACGTCGCTATCGCACTCGTCCCGATGTACCAGCCGATCAGAGCCTTGCCGATCGTGAACAAAAGCGTGGTAACGAGCGAACCGACGGCGACGTCGCGCCATTGCAACGTCCTGTCAGGCAGGACCTTGTATATTGCCGCAAAGAGCAGTGCGATCAGCACGAAGGAAACCACTGTGTTGATGGCGCTGACTATCAGTTCGCCGAACGGAAGACCTGCATTGATGAGTTCGCCGAGGGCGGAGATTGCCGTGCTCGCAGCCAGCGATACCAGAAGCATGAAGCCGAGGGCGGCGACAAGCCCAAGGCTTGCGGCCCGCGCCCGCACCAATCGCGACAGCGACGTGCCGCCCGGCTTCACCTTCCAGATTTCGTTGAGCGAGAGCTGCATCTCGCCGAAGACGCCCGACGCGGTTACGAGCAACGTCACCATCCCCAATATGGCGGCCAGGGTACTCGATGATCCGCGCGAGGCGGTCTCGATCGTCGCCTGCAGGAGATCGGCGCTCTGCGCGCCCATGACGCCCGATATCTGCGCCGAAAGGGCCAGCCGGGCGGCGTCGTTGCCGAAGACCAGGCCAGCAATCGCCACCACGATCAGCAGGATCGGCGCAAGCGAGGTGGCGGCATAGAAGGCCATCGCCGCACCATGGCTCAGTGCGTTGTCGTTGACGAAGCCGCTGATGGCCTCTTTCAGCAGAACCCAGCCTTCACGAACCCACGCTCGCATCTTCGCTCTGCCGCCACATCTGGGACGCAAAATCGCGCACAGGACAAACCCGGGATGGGCACGATGGTTCCTTTGGGCATTGTTTCACCGAGCGCCCGACCTGCCCAGAAAGATGCTTCCGTGTTCGTGGAAGATGTGTTGCGCTAATCCTCTGTTTGTTCGCTTCGGCCAGCCGATTCGCACGCCCTAGCACCGCTGGCGCCGCAAGCCGCTCGATGATTTCAGGGTCGATCGCTTCAATCCCGCCCAGGTGCAATGAACTCGGCGGTCGAAAGCCTCGATTGGGATCTGCGTGGTGAACGTTGACGGGCAGCGTGCGGCAGTTCACCTTCGCGCGGATTGCCTGTCCAAGGCGCGTTGTTTTTCGGACCCTTCGCACCCTATGCAAAACAAGACTACGCAGGCGACAAGGCAGGCTACAAGCGCCAATCAGAGCCAGGCCGTCGGCGCGGATCTGATCGCTGTCGTCATTGCCGTAACCGCTGGCGAGCCACGTGTCCTGACCATTGAGCAAGCTCAAGCCTTGCCGTCCGGCCCTTTTGAGCTCGGCCATCGTTCCCTGCAGTCAGGCCTGAGGGCATGGGTGGAGCGGCAGACAAGCCATCCGCTGGGCTATATAGAACAGCTCTACACCTTTGCCGACCGCGACCGGACCGGCGACGAGCGTGTGCAGATCTCGATCAGCTATCTCGGCCTGACAAGAGAAGAGCAGGCCGAACGGTCGCCAACGCATGGCTGGCGAGGCTGGTATGACTATTTTCCCTGGGAGGATCACCGTGCGGGCGTGCCACCTATCGTGCCCGATGTGCTCATCCCTCGACTTTTGGCCTGGGCCGACGGCACGGATAATCTGAGCATACGCCGCGATCGCCGGCAGCGCGTGGCGTATGCCTTCGGCCTGGATGATCGCGGCTGGAACGAGGAGCTTGCTCTGCAGCGTTACGAACTGCTGTATGAGGCCGCCCTGGTGCCGGAGGCCACACGCGGCCGGGACAATGGCATTTCGCCGGCCATTCCCGGCCGGCCAATGACTGCCGACCATCGCCGCATTCTGGCGACCGGGATCGCCAGGCTTCGAACCAAGATCAAATACCGCCCCGTCGTGTTCGAGCTAATGCCGCCGGCTTTCACGCTCCTGCAGTTGCAGCGAACCGTTGAAGCGCTCGCAGGCCGGCTCGTGCACAAACAGAATTTCCGGCGCCTTATCGAACAGCAGGATCTGGTCGAGGAGACCGGGGAGACGATGTCGGACACAGGCGGGCGTCCGGCGAAGCGTTTCCGTTTCCGTCAGGCGATTCTGGCGGAACGAGCTGTCGCGGGGACAAAATTGCCACTTTCACGCGCTTGACATTCCTTATGCTCAAGTTAAGCATATGCCTCAGTTATACTCAGCTCGAGCATAATTGGAGACAGGGTATGTTCAACGCCTCCGCGCGCACGGCCGCGCTCTACGAACGCGTGCGCCGGGTCATCCCACCGATCGAATGGCCCGCCTTCGCCGGCGACATCGACGCCGTTCTCGACCTGAAGCGGCAGCGAAACGCTGTCATCCTGGCGCACAACTATCAGACGCCGGAGATCTTCCATTGCGTCGCCGATATCGTCGGCGACAGCCTGGCGCTTGCCCGCAAGGCGATATCGGCCGAAGCGGACGTGATTGTGCTGGCCGGCGTGCATTTCATGGCCGAGACGGCAAAGCTGCTTAACCCTGAGAAGACCGTGCTCATTCCAGACCTGCGCGCAGGCTGTTCACTGGCGGACTCTATTACCGCCGAGGATATCCGCCTGCTCAGGCAACGCTACCCCGGCCTGCCGGTCGTCACCTATGTCAACACGTCGGCTGAGGTGAAGGCCGAGTCCGACATCTGTTGCACGTCAGGCAATGCGAAAGCGGTCGTCGAGTCCCTTGGCGTTCCCCGGGTGATCATGCTGCCGGACGAGTATCTGGCCCATAACATCGCCGCCCAGACCGACGTGGAGATCATCGCCTGGAAAGGGCATTGCGAGGTGCATGAGCGCTTCACGCCAGCCGATATCCGCGAGTTGCGCGAAAACCATCCCGGCGTGACGGTGCTCGCGCATCCCGAATGCCCGCCCGATGTGGTGGCCGAGGCCGACTTTTCCGGCTCGACCGCCGCCATGTCCGATTATGTCGAAAGGCAAAAGCCGCCCCGCGTCGTGCTGATGACGGAATGCTCGATGAGCGACAATGTCGCGCTCCAGCATCCCGAGGTCGAATTCATCCGACCCTGCAATCTCTGCCCGCACATGAAGCGGATAACGCTGGCCAGCATCCGCATGGCGCTCGAGCAGAACCGCCATGTCGTCACCATTGAGCCGGAGATTGCCGGGCGCGCGCGGCTGGCCGTCGAGCGGATGCTGGCGGTATGAGCATGGACGTCCGCGACCTCGACGACCGGCCGGTCATCATCGGCGCCGGCATAGCCGGGCTGATGACCGCACTACACTTGGCACCCGAGCCGGTGCTTCTGCTCTCAAGATCGCCGCTTGGCGCGGATGCGTCCAGCGCGTGGGCGCAAGGCGGGCTTGCCGCCAGCATGGGCGATGATGATGACCCGATCCTCCATCTTACCGATACGCTCGCCGCCGGTGACGGCCTTTGCGATGCGGAAGCAGCAAGGCGCATCGTGTACGCTGCGCCCGCCGCGATCGAATATCTGGCACGGTTTGGGGTTCGTTTTGATCGGACGCCGGCAGGCGCCCTTCGTCTCGGACTGGAGGCCGCGCACAGCCGGCGGCGCATCGTTCATGCCGGTGGTGACGGCAGCGGACGAGAGGTCATGCGTGCCCTGGTCGCGGCGGTACGTTCGACGCCGACAATAGAGGTGATCGAGGGCTTCGAAGCGCGCCGGCTGGTGGCGGAGGACGGCAGAATCGCCGGTGTCCTGGCGAGCGGCGCGGCAGGTCCGGTGTTCCTCGCGACGGCACGGGTCGTCCTCGCCACGG
The DNA here is from genome assembly GCF_003999085.1 of Mesorhizobium sp. M4A.F.Ca.ET.090.04.2.1. NCBI lineage: Bacteria > Pseudomonadati > Pseudomonadota > Alphaproteobacteria > Hyphomicrobiales > Phyllobacteriaceae > Mesorhizobium > Mesorhizobium sp. M4A.F.Ca.ET.090.04.2.1. Next base: position 3,005 of record NZ_RZOT01000217.1, on the reverse strand, counting down.
GTGGGATCGGTGGCTTGTTCCACGACAGCACCAATCCTCTGGGCAGTTGCGGACAGGGTCTGGCGTTGGCGGCCCGTGCGGGGGCTGTGCTTGCCGATCTGGAATTCGTCCAGTTCCATCCGACCGCGCTTGACGAGCCGAAGCGCCCGATGTCGCTGATCAGCGAAGCCGTTCGCGGCGAAGGCGCAACCTTGGTCGATGAGACGGGCCGGCGGTTTCTCAGCGGCGTGCAAGGAACGGAACTTGCGCCGCGCGACGTGCTGGCGCGTGCCGTCGGGAACCATCTGGCCAGCGGACACCGCGTCTTTCTCGACGTGCGGGAAAGGCCCGGCCCGACATTCGCGCGGCAGTTCCCGACGATCGCATTGGCTTGCAAAGAGGCCGGCATCGATCCGGCGCGTGACCTCATTCCCATCCGACCGGCGCAGCACTACCACATGGGTGGTGTGGCCGTGGATCTGGCCGGCCGCACATCGGTTCAAGGACTTTGGGCTTGCGGCGAAGTCGCCTCGACCGGATTGCATGGCGCCAACAGGCTCGCCAGCAATTCCTTGACCGAGGCGGTGGTCTGCGCACGCTGGGTGGCAGAAAGCCTGCGGGGGATCCCTGCCCGGCGTGCACAGCAAACGTTTGCAAGTGACTCTCCGTCGCCCGATCCGGCAGCAGTGCGCCCTGTCTTGTCGCGCGCGCTCGGTGTTGTACGGAATCGCGAAGGCCTGGAAGCAGCGGCGCGTGCCTTGTTGCCGCTCGCCGAGTGCGCGGATGCTACCTCAGGTCCGGCCGTGGTCGGGCTGATGATCACGATTGCCGCGTTGCAACGTCGGGAAAGTCGCGGCGCCCACCAGCGGACGGATTTTCCCCTTCATGCGGCCGTCGCCCGCCGCTCAGAAATCACCCTGGAGGCCGCCCTGAGGACAGCGCGGGAACTCGAACCTCGGCTGGAATGCCTGACATGATGGACCTCTCGCCACTTCCCACAATCATGTTTGAGCCTCTGGTACGGGCAGCTCTGCTCGAGGACCTTGGCAGGGCCGGCGATTTGACCACGGACGCCATCGTGGCGAATGAACGCCACGTGACGACCGTGCTGGCGGCGCGCCAGCAAGGCGTCGTCGCCGGCCTTGATCTGGCGATGCTTGCCTTCAAGCTGATCGATCCGAATGTCGAGATGACGGTGGAACGCGCGGACGGCAGCGAGGTCGCGCAGGGAGAGGTCATCGCCTCGGTGAGCGGCCCGGCCCGCGCCATTCTCACGGCGGAACGCACGGCGCTCAATTTCCTGGGCCATCTCAGCGGCATAGCCACGGCGACGACATCAATCGTCAATGCGGTCCGGGGGCACAAGGCGAAAATCGTCTGCACCCGCAAGACGACTCCTGGCTTGCGAGCGGTCGAAAAATACGCTGTGCGCGCCGGCGGCGGCGCCAATCACCGCTTCGGCCTCGACGACGCCATCCTGATCAAGGACAACCACATCGCCATCGCCGGCGGAATTCGCCCGGCAATGGAGCGGGCGCGAATGAGCGTCGGCCATCTCGTCAAGGTCGAAGTCGAGGTCGATACGCTGGTCCAGTTGGAAGAGGCCTTGGCGCACGCGCCCGACGCAGTCCTGCTGGACAACATGTCAGTCGATGACTTGCGCAATGCGGTGGCCATGGTGGGTGGCCGGGCGGTCACCGAGGCGTCTGGCAGGATCACCGCCGCGATTGCGCCAGCCGTTGCCGCAACCGGTATCGACCTGATTTCCATCGGCTGGTTGACTCACAGCGCCCCGATCCTCGATATCGGCCTCGATTATCGTGAGCTTTGATCGTCGGACCTGGCCATCTAAAGTCTAGCCGGTCTCGCCACAACGCAAGGAACAGGATCGAAATGCACGCAGCGATTTCGGAAAAGACCGCGCCTGAAGTTCAATCCCTCGGCGACCGCCGGGTATGGAGCCTGGAAGAAGCCCAGGCTCTCCACGATGCACCTTTCAACGACCTCTTGTTTCAGGCGCAGACCGTTCACCGCCAGAACTTCGATCCCAACAAGGTCCAGCTCAGCCGACTTCTCAGCATCAAGACGGGCGGCTGTCCGGAGGATTGCGGCTATTGCAGCCAGTCGGCGCACCATGAAAGCGGGCTGAAGGCGTCGAAGCTGATGGAGGTCAGGCGCGTCATCGCTGAAGCGACCAAGGCGCGCGACGCCGGCGCCACCCGCTATTGCATGGGCGCCGCCTGGCGAAATCCCAAGGGGCGCGACATGGATGCGGTCGTGGCGATGGTCGAAGGCGTCAAGGCGCTGGGCATGGAGACCTGCATGACGCTCGGCATGCTCGACCTCGGCCAGGCGCAGCGGCTGAAGGAGGCCGGCCTCGACTACTACAACCACAACATCGACACCTCCGAGCGCTACTACTCAGAGATCATCTCGACCCGGACATTTGCAGACCGCCTGGATACGCTGGCCAATGTCCGCGACAGCGGCATCAAGGTCTGCTGCGGCGGCATTGTCGGCATGGGCGAAGAGCCGGTGGACCGGATCGACATGCTGGTGACATTGGCCAACCTGCCGGAACATCCGGAAAGCGTTCCGATCAACATGCTCATCCCGATCGCCGGCACCCCGCTTGCCGATGCCAGGCCGATCGAGCCGATCGAGTTCGTGCGCGTGATCGCGCTGGCGCGCATCATGATGCCGAAATCGCATGTCCGACTTTCCGCCGGGCGCACCGCCATGACCGACGAGATGCAGGCGCTGTGCTTCTTTGCCGGCGCCAACTCGATCTTCGTCGGCGACACGCTGCTGACGGCGGACAATCCCGGCGAGGACAAAGATACGCTGCTGTTCCGCCGTCTCGGCATCGAGCCGATGGACCTCGAGGCGCAATGAACGAAGCGCCGCTTGCCCGCTATGACGCGACCTTGCGCGGACTGGCGCGCAAGGACCGTCTGCGGACGCTTTCGCCGCGCGCTGGGCTCGATTTCTCGTCGAACGACTATCTCGGGCTCGCCGCCTCCAAA
>NZ_RZOT01000216.1:0-9162 GCF_003999085.1 Mesorhizobium sp. M4A.F.Ca.ET.090.04.2.1 | reverse complement strand
ACCTTACCCTTGGCAAGCAGGCTCTGATAGGCGCCGAGCGTCTCCTCGTAGGGTGTCGCCGGGTCCGGCCAATGCGACAGATAGAGATCGATCACATCGGTTTGCAGCCGCTTCAGTGATGCGTCGACCGCCTTTTCGATATAGACGGCGGACAAATCCCGCCTGCCCTGGCCCATGTCCGAGCCGACTTTGGTGATGACGACGATCTTGTCGCGGTTGCCGCGGCTTTTCATCCACTTGCCGATGATGGTTTCGGACTCGCCGCCCTTGTTGCCGGGAGCCCAGCGCGAATAGACGTCCGCCGTGTCGATGGCGTTGAGGCCGGCATCGGCAAAACGGTCGAGCAGGTCGAAGGAGATCTTCTCGTCGGCGGTCCAGCCAAAGACGTTGCCGCCCAGGACCAGCGGCGCGATGGAAAGTTCGGTGCGACCGAGACGGCGTTTGTGCAAGATTGAACTCCGTGATGATTGGGATGATGCGGGGCAAGCCCGGCTTGGGGGCAGCAGCTAAGCTAGGTCTTGGATTGCCGAGGTCAAAGGCCTGGCCCTTCTTTTCCGGCAGGCCAGCGCTTCACAAAGGCGCGACCCGCCGCGCCACCTCTTCCAGCCAGTGGTCGCGGATGCCGAGCGCCTTGAGGTGCTCCAGCGTGCTCAGCACATAGTCCTCGTTCCTGCCGGACTGGCCGGCTGCGCCGCCAACGATGCCGGCCGCATGGGCCGCATCGAGCGCGCCGGCATACTGCTCATGCGCGCGGTCGACGATGTAGGCGACCGCCTTGATCGTCTTGCGTGCCTCCGTCCCGTTCCCGTCGAGCCGGATGTCCAGCGTGCGTTCGACATAAACGCTGGTCACCAGTTCGCGCTCGCGCAGATAGGCGAGAACCTCGCCCCGCAGGTCGCCGGGCACGCGGAACGCCAGCCCGATGCAGGAGCCGCCACGGTCGAGGCCGAGCACCAGGCCCGGCCGCTGCCGCGTGCCTCGGTGCACGAAGGAATAGACACAAAGCGACCGCCGATAGCCGAAAAGGCGCGCGCGGCGCGTCTCGACATGCGCGAATCCAGGGCGCCAGATCAGCGACCCATAGCCAAAAACCCAAAAATCGCCCATATCGCCAAGCCTGATCGCGTGAGTCCCGACCGCACGCCGGAATCAGTGTTTCCGTCTTCCGCTTGTTGCGTAACAACCGTCCGCCCGCAATATCAGGGGCAATGAGAGCTCCAGCATGACGTCAACTGACCAGCGCCCGCCGAACTTTCGCCGCCGGCTGTTCTGGCTCGCCGCTTTCATTGCAGTGCTGTTCGCCATCTACAGCGCCGGCTGGTTCTACCTCGCCGATCGCGTCAGGGCCGAGGCCGACAAGGCGGTGGCCGCGCTCAACGCCAAGGGCATCGAGGCCGGCTGCGCCAACCTGACCGTCAGCGGCTATCCGCTCAGTTTCGCCATTTCCTGCGACACGCTCGCCTATGAGGACGATGCCAGGAACCTCGCCGCCTCGACCGGCAGCTTCAATGCCGTGGCTGCGATCAACCAGCCCCTGTCGCCTGTTGCTGATCTACGCGGGCCGCTCAGGACCTCCATGCCCGGGATGACGCCGCTATGGATCGACTGGGACAAGCTGCGGGCGGATGCGAAGCTCTCCTGGCCGCTGCCCCGGCGCGTCGCGCTGAAGGCCGAGGGCCTGTCCGGCCAGACCGATCCGGCTGACAACAGTGATCCTGTCGAACTGTTCTATGCCGGAAAGGCTGCCGGGCAATTGCAGCCGAATGGCCAGGACATCGGCTATGCCGGCAGTTTCAACGATCTCGAGATCGACGCCGATGCTATCGGCGGACGCGTGCTGCCGCCGCTCGACGGTAGTGGCGAGGCGACGCTGAAGAACGGTGTCGTGCTGATCAGGACGCAGCCGAAGAGCCTGCGCGGCCAGTCGGTCGACATCGCAAAGCTCGATCTGTCGTCTGGCGAAGCACGGATAACGGTGTCCGGGCCGCTATCGGTCGATGCCGACGGCCTGATCGACGCCGACCTGACGATCAAGCTCAGGAATCCCAAGGCGGTGGCGGCGATCCTTGGCGGCGCCATTCCCGAGCGCAAGAGCGAGATCGAGCAAGGCTTTGCCGGCCTGGCGATGCTCGGTAACGAACCGTCCATGCCGCTCAGGATCGTCAAGGGCAAGGCCTCGCTCGGCTTCATCCCGCTCGGCAAGATCAAGCCGGTCAACTAGAGCATGGTTCCGAACCGAGGGCCCGCGTCAGCAAAAGGTGGAAACAGGTCTTCGGACAAGATCATGCTCAACAAGAGATTGCGAGCAGATGGATAAACCGGTCAAGCTCCTGAGTGTTGGCGCGTTCACCCTCGACACGATCCTTCGCCTCGACACGCTGCCCGTGCATCAGGGCAAGTTCATCGCTTCCGATGGCGTCCAGATCGCCTCGGGCATGGCAACCAGCGCCGCTTGCGCCGCCCGCCGTCTCGGCGCCGAAGTCTCGCTCTGGGCAAGTGCGGGCGATGATGCCGTCGGCGACCAGCTGATTGCCGAGATCGAGGCCGAGGGCGTCGATTGCAGCCTGGTCCGACGTGTGGCCGGCGCGCGCTCGGCGCTGGCCGCGATCCTCGTTGACGCGCATGGCGAGCGCATCATCGTTCCGTTCTACGACCGCAAGGCGCAGGCCGACCCCGCTGAATTGCCCGCCGATCTCTCCGCCTTCGACGCCGTGCTGGTCGACGTCCGCTGGCCGGGCGCCGCGGCGCTCGCCCTGAACGCGGCGCGCGCCAATGGCCGGCCTGCGATCCTCGATGCCGATACCGCGCCGCTGGAGGTGCTGGAGCAGTTGTTGCCGCTGGCCACGCACATCGTCGCTTCCGAACCCGCGGCGCGTATCGTCTGCGGCCATGCGCTCGATCCGGAAACCGCCTGCGCCGATCTTGCCAGCCGTACCGACGCCTTTGTCGCGGTCACCGGCGGCGCGGCGGGAAGCTGGTGGCACGACCGTTCCACCGGCTCGGTCCGCCATGTCGCGGCGCCGAGGATCAAGGCGGTCGATACGTTGGCGGCCGGCGATGTGTTTCACGGCGCCTTTGCCGTCGGCCTCGCGGAAGCTATGCCGCCCGAGCAGGCCTTGCGCTTTGCCAGTGCTGCGGCGGCGCTCAAATGCCAGCGCTTCGGCGGCCGGCTCGGCGCCCCGGACCGGGCAGAGACGCTGGCCATGATGGCGGCCCACTGACCCGGCGATTAGAAGCTCTAGACGCGCCTATCCCTTGGCGCCGGGATGCTCGACGACCTGGCGGCCGAAGTCCGGCACATCGATGTCCTGGCCGGCCGCGATGATCGAGCGGCGGACCGCGCGCGTGCGCGTGAACAGGTCGAACAGTTTCTCGCCGTCGCCCCAGCGGATCGCCCGCTGCAGCGAAGCAAGGTCCTCCGAAAACCGCGCCAGCATTTCCAGGATAGCGTCCTTGTTGTGCAGGCAGACGTCGCGCCACATGGTCGGGTCGGACGCGGCAAGGCGAGTGAAGTCGCGGAAACCGGAGGCGGAGTACTTGATGACTTCGGTCTTGGTCACCGATTCCAGGTCGTCCGCGGTCCCGACGATGTTGTAGGCGATGATGTGCGGCAGGTGCGAGACGATGGCCAGCGTCATGTCGTGATGCTGCGGATCCATTGTGTCTATGTTTGAGCCGCAGCGCCGCCAGAACTCTGAAAGCCTTTCCAATGCCGCGGGATCGGTGCCGGGCACCGGCGTGAAGATGCACCAGCGGTTGTCGAAGAGGTCGGCGAAGCCAGCGTCCGGTCCGGACTTCTCGGTGCCGGCCAGAGGATGGCCAGGAATGAAGTGAACGCCGTCAGGTACATAAGGCTGCATCTGCGCGATGACCGAAGCCTTGGTCGAGCCGACATCGGTGAGGATGGCGCCCTTCTTCAGCGCCGGCGCGATCTCCTCCGCCACTTCGCCGGAGGAGCCGACCGGCACCGAGACGATAACCAGATCGGCATCGCGCACCGCTTGCCTGGCGTCGGTTGCGTAGGAATCGCCGAGGCCGAGCTCCTCGGCCCGCGCCAGCGTGGCGGGGCTGCGGGTGGCGATGGCGACATGGCGGGCCAGGCCCTCGCGGCGGATGACGCGGGCCAGCGACGAGCCGATCAGGCCGATGCCGACCAGCGCGATCTTTTCGAACATCACAGGTGCCATGGCGCTCAACTTTTCAGGAAGGTCGTGAGGGCGGCAATCACGCCGCGATTGGCTTCTTCGATGCCGACGCTCATGCGCAGCGCGTTGGGGAAGCCGTAGCCGGAAACCCGCCGCAATATGTAGCCGCGCGCCGTGAGATAGTCGTCCGCCGCCGCCGCCGAATGCTTGCCGTCCTCGGGGAAGTGGATCAGCACGAAATTGCCGACGCTCGGCGTCACGCGCAGCCCGAGCTTGGTCAGTTCGTCGCTCAGCCAGGCGAGCCAGGTTTCGTTATGCGCCACGCTGCGCTCGACATGGGCGCGGTCGCGGATCGCCGCGATGCCGGCCTCGATCGCCGTTGCGTTGACGTTGAAGGGGCCGCGCACGCGGTTGATCGCGTCGACGATGTGCATGGGGCCATACATCCAGCCGATGCGCGCGCCGCCAAGGCCGATTTTGGAGAAGGTGCGGGTCATCACCACGTTCTCCGCGCTTCCCGCCAGTTCGATGCCGGCCTCGTAGTCGTTGCGGCGCACATATTCGGCGTAGGCCCCATCCAGCACCAAGAGCACGTTCTTCGGCAGGCCGGCATGCAGCCGGCGCACTTCCTGGAACGGCACGTATGTACCGGTCGGATTGTTGGGATTGGCGAGGAAGATGATGCGGGTCCGCGGCGTCACCGCTGCCAGGATCGCGTCGATGTCGGCGCGCTCATGGGTCTCCTTCACCGTGACCGGCGTGGCGCCGGCCGACTGGATGTAGATCTTGTAGACCATGAAGGCGTGCTCGGTGATGATGGCTTCATCGCCGGACGCAAGATAGGTCTGCGCCAACAGGCCGAGAATCTCGTCGGAGCCGTTGGAGCAGATGATGTTCGCAGGGTTGAGGCCGTGCGCCTCGGCGATCGCCTCGCGCAGCCGCCTGGCGGTGCCGTCGGGATAGACGTCGAGCCTTGCGGCAACCTCCCGCGCCGCCTCGATCGCCTTCGGCGAGGGGCCGAGCGGGTTCTCGTTCGACGACAGTTTATGGACCTTGGCGACACCGGCAGGCGCTGTGCTCTTGCCGGGCACATAGGCTTCGATGTCCATGATGCCCGCGCGGGGCGTCGGACGTGCCTTGTCAGGTGTCTGGTTCATGTCCAAAAGTCCGTCGAGGATGCCTCCAACCGAAGGCCGCAGCGGAAATACAAGCCGTGGCCGCGAATGTCGAGAGGGCGGCAAGGGCGCGAAAAGCCCGACCGTTGACGCCGAGCCGCGCTGGCCCTAGAAGAGCAGCGACAGTTCCGTGGTGATTTGGCCGGTCGGCTTGCAGCCACGTTAAACAATTCGCTAAAGGGCCGTTTGCATCCTGTAACCGGCTTTGCGAAGGCATTGCCGGTTTTTTGTTGCCCGCCGCCGGCCGGACAGTCGCCTGGTCCGGAAACCGGAATCGGTTTCCGGAAACCACGGTGCCTAATGTAAGAGGATGTTATGGCCGTTCTGCGCGCCGCAAAAACCAGCAACGAGGCCGACAATCCGTCGAGCCCGGTGTTGCGCTTCGGCGCCGACAAGCCGCTCAAGCTCGATGCCGGCGCGCTGCTGTCGCCGTTTCAGATCGCCTACCAGACCTATGGCACGCTGAACGACGCCCGCTCCAACGCCATCCTGGTCTGCCACGCGCTGACTGGCGACCAGCATGTCGCCAGCACCAATCCGGTGACCGGCAAGCCGGGCTGGTGGCAGGTGTTGATCGGTCCCGGCAAGATCATCGACACCAACCGCTTCTTCGTCATCTGCTCCAACGTGCTGGGCGGCTGCCTCGGCTCGACCGGCCCGGCTTCGACCAATCCGGCCACCGGCAAGCCCTACGGCCTCGACCTGCCGGTCATCACCATCCGCGACATGGTGCGGGCGCAGCTGATGCTGGTCGACCATTTCGGCATCGAGAAGCTGTTTTGCGTGCTTGGCGGCTCGATGGGCGGCATGCAGGTGCTGGAATGGGCGGCGAGCTATCCCGAGCGCGTCTTCTCGGCGCTGCCGATCGCCACCGGGGCACGTCATTCCTCGCAGAACATCGCCTTCCACGAAGTGGGCCGGCAAGCCGTCATGGCCGATCCGGAATGGCATGGCGGCAAGTATTTCGAATACGGCAAGCGTCCGGAGAAGGGGCTGGCGGTGGCGCGCATGGCCGCCCATATCACCTACCTTTCGGAGGCGGCGCTGCACCGCAAGTTCGGCCGCAACCTGCAGGATCGCGAGGCGCTGACCTTCGGTTTCGACGCCGACTTCCAGATCGAAAGCTACCTGCGCCATCAGGGCATGACCTTCGTCGACCGCTTCGACGCCAACACCTACCTCTATTTGACCCGCGCGATGGACTATTTCGACCTCGTCGCCGATCACGGTGGTCGCCTGGCCGATGCCTTCGCCGGCACCAAGACGCGCTTCTGCCTGGTCTCCTTCACCTCCGATTGGCTGTTCCCGACCGAGGAAAGCCGTTCGATCGTGCATGCGCTGAACGCTGCCGGCGCCTCCGTCTCCTTCGTCGAGATCGAGACCGATCGCGGCCATGACGCCTTCCTGCTCGATGAGCCGGAACTGTTCGCCGCCATCAACGGCTTCATCGGCTCGGCCGCGCGGGCAAGGGGGCTGAGCGCATGACCCCGGAAAGTTGCAGACTTTCCGAGTCAGGATCATGCGCCAAAAGGGAGGCCAGCCTGTGAGCGTCAACCGCGCCCAGCGCGTCGACCTTGAAGTCGTCGCCGATCTCATCCCGCCGCAGTCACGGGTGCTCGATGTCGGCTCCGGCGATGGGCTGCTGCTCGAATTACTACAGGAAACCAAGCAGGTCGACGGCCGTGGGCTGGAACTGTCGCAGCGCGGCGTTAACGAATGCGTGGCGCGCGGCCTCTCGGTCATCCAGGGCGACGCCGACAAGGATCTCGAATTCTATCCCGACAAGGGCTTCGATTTCGTCGTCCTGTCGCAGACCCTGCAGGCGACCCGCAATCCGAAGCTGGTGCTCGACGAGTTGCTCAGAATCGGCAACCGCGCCATCGTCTCTTTCCCCAATTTCGGCCACTGGCGGGTGCGCCTGTCGCTGTTCGTCAAGGGGCGGATGCCGGTGACCAAGGATCTGCCCTATTCCTGGTACGACACGCCCAACATCCATTTCTGCACCATCCGTGACTTCGTCAATCTGTGCGAGGAGCTTGGCGCCACGGTGGAAAAGGCAACCGCCCTCGACGGCAATGGTCAGAGGATCGGCCTCTCCATGCCGTGGTGGTTCTGGAATTTCTTCGGCCAGCAGGCAGTGTTTCTGCTGAAGCGATGATTGCGATGCGTCTCTTTCGTCGGCGTGCGGCCACGGTTGAAATCCCGCCCGACATTCTGTCCGGGATAAAGGCGGGAATTCTTGTCTGCACCTCACCGCGCAGCGGTAGCAATCATCTCGCTGGGTTGATGGCCTCCGCCGAACTGGGGCGTCCACTTGAGTGGTTTGGCGGTCGCCGTTTGCTGGAGCTGCCGGATTATCCTCGCGCCCCCCGCGCGCAGCTTCTGCGTGCGGTGACGGACGGGCGATCCTCTTCAGGAATCTACGCGATCAAGCTTTTCGCAAGCCAATTTGCTCAAGTTGCCAAGAAATTGAACCTGCCCGCGAGCCTTCCGAATCCGCGTTACGTCCGCTTGACGCGCCGTGATCGGCTGGGCCAGGCGATTTCTTGGGCCCGCGCCCGTCAAACCCGCAGATTCCGCTCCACGGAAATCAATGACACACCGCCGCGCTATGACGGTGGCGCGATCGTCGATTCGCTTGAAAGAATTCTGATGGAAAATCTGGCTTGGGATGGCTGGTTCGCAAAAAACGGACTGCCCTACCTTTCTCTGACTTACGAGCAAATTCAGCAAGATCCGCGAGCAAGCCTCAAGCAAATTGCACGCTTGGCGGATACCGAACTTACCTGGGGAACCAACATCGAGTCAGGTCTCGAAATCCAGCGCGACACAATCAATGACGAATGGAGGGAGCGCTTTCTGTCCGAGTACGCCGATCCTTCGAGCTTCTGGCATCGCCCGCGCCACTTCCGTGGTTTCCTGAAGAACTAGAAACAACGAAAACCCACTTGATCGAGGCGGCGAACTCGCAGATGTGGGTAGCGTCTCGGTCGTTTGACAGCAGGCCACCAGGGTTATAGCGACATACACTCCGATGAACCGGTAGCGCCCCCGATGGCTGACGAATACCCCGACTATTCAATCGTCGTGGAAATGGAGAACGCCAAGTCGATCGACTGGGCCGAGATCGGCGTTGGGCTGAACGCCCTGGCGCGCGAAATCGCCGCGGTTTCCGCGATCGGCTTTGCGAGACCGAAACTGATCATCTCGCATGGCGGGCAAGCCGAGGACGCGGACACGCTTCGGCGCAACTTCCGTGCCGAAGCGCCGCGATTGGAAGAAGTGGCGGAGATAGGCTTCGTGGCTTGCCCTGGCGGCCGCTACTACGACCTCAAGAACAATGGCATCAAGGCAACCGAGGGCGAACTGGTCGTCTTCCTGGACTCAGACACCGTACCGGAACGCGACTGGCTTGCAACCCTGCTCGGCCCGTTTCAGGACCCTGGCATCGTCTGTGTCAACGGCTACACGTATCTTTTGTGCGATGACTTCTTTTCGAGAACCTTTGCCCTGATGTGGTTCTTCCCGATGGCCCAGGGCGACAAGAGGTTCGCCTCGAAACGGGCCCTCAACGCCAACAATACTGCCTTCCGGCGCGACTGGATTTCCAGCCACCCGTTTCCTGAAAACAATGGCTTCAAGGTCTCCTGCACCTTGCTGATGCACCAACTGCGCCGCGAAGGCCACGATCTGCGCAACGTCAACGCTCGCGTCTACCACTATTCCCCGCGGGGCTGGCGGTTCTTTTTCTGGCGCGCATTGGTGACCGGCAGGGGTGCCGACAGGAAATTTGTCGCGCTCCGGTCGCCCCGCCGGGGCCAGCGGGTCGTCAAATCGTTCAG
>NZ_RZOT01000215.1:0-9213 GCF_003999085.1 Mesorhizobium sp. M4A.F.Ca.ET.090.04.2.1 | reverse complement strand
GCTCAATCGGCACGATTGATCCCGGTCAAGCTTCGATTGACCCCGTCTGCCGTTGCGCCGTCGTGACGTCCTTCGTAGCATGACCGGGAAAAACGTGGAGGACGCCGCATGAACCCGAATGGCCAGATTTCGATCGTCACCGGCGGCGGCTCCGGCCTCGGCGAAGCGACGGCTCGCGCGCTTGCCGCCAGGGGTGCGCACGTCGCCATCCTCGATGTCGGCGTCGAGCGCGCGCAAAAGGTGGCAGCCGATATTGGCGGCATCGCCGTCCAGTGTGACGTCAGCAGCGACGCCAGCGGCGTTATCGCCGTCGGCGAGGTGGCGCAGAAGCTTGGCGAGCCGCGCATCCTCGTCAATTGCGCCGGCATCGCCATCGGCATGAAGACGATCGGCAAGGAGGGTCCGCATGCGCTCGACCAGTACCGCAAGGTGATCGAGATCAACCTGATCGGTACCTTCAACATGATCCGCCTTGTCGCCGACCGCGCCGCCAAGCTCGATGCGCTGGAAGGCGGCGAGCGCGGTGTCATCGTCAACACGGCGTCAGTCGCCGCTTATGACGGCCAGATTGGCCAGGCAGCCTATTCGGCCTCCAAGGGAGGCGTGGTCGGCATGACGCTGCCGGTCGCCCGCGACCTTGCTCGCTCAGGCATACGCGTCTGCACCATCGCGCCCGGCATCTTCCGGACGCCGATGATGGCCGGCATGCCGCAGGAGGTGCAGGATTCGCTCGGCGCAGCGGTACCGTTCCCGTCCCGCCTCGGCGAGCCGTCCGAATATGCGGCACTTGCACTCCATATTGTCGAGAACCAGATGCTGAACGGCGAGACCATCCGCCTCGACGGCGCCATCCGCATGGCGCCCAAATAGCCCCGATGGACACCGGCATCCCCGCTGCCGGAAAGGCCGGTCCGCTGGTCGGCCTGACGGTGATCGAGATGGCTGGCCTCGGCCCATTGCCGCTGGTCGGGCTGATGCTGTCGGAAATGGGCGCCGAGGTCTTGCGCATCGAGCGCGCCGGCCCCAGTCAGCCTTTGCTGGACCTGCCGGGCGAATACGATCTCGACCGTCACGGCCGCTCCATCCTGCGTGTCGATCTGAAGCGCGGCGAAGGCGCCGACCTGCTGCTCGGCCTCGCCGAAAGGGCCGACATGCTGATCGAGGGCTATCGCCCTGGCGTCATGGAGCGGCTTGGTCTCGGGCCTGACACGGTGCTGGCGCGCAATCCGGCGCTGATCTACGGCCGCCTGACCGGCTTCGGCCAGGGCGGGCCGCTTTCGGACCGCGCCGGCCACGACATCACCTATCTCGGCTATTCCGGCCTGCTGCACGCCATCGGCAGGCAGGGAAGCCCGCCGGTCCCGCCGCTCAACCTCGTCGCCGACTATGGCGGTGGCGCCATGATGTTGGTTGCTGGCGTGCTCGCTGCTTTGTTCCAGCGCTCGCGTTCCGGCAAGGGCCAGGTGATCGATGCCGCCATGGTTGAAGGCGCTTCCATGCTGGCAACGCCGATACACGCCTTCATGGCGGCCGGCCTCTGGAGCGACGCACGCGGCGAGAACCTGCTCGATTCCGGCGCGCCCTTCTACGATACTTACGAGACGGCGGACGCGCGCCATGTCGCGGTCGGCTGCCTCGAGCCCCGCTTCTTCGCCGAATTCGCCAGGCTGCTCCCGCTCGACCCGCGCTTCGCGCATGGTCAATACGACAGGACGACATGGCCGGCCATGCGCGCCGAAATCGCCGCGCGGATGAAACAAAAGACCCGCAACGACTGGGAAGCGCTTTTCGCCGCAAGCGATGCCTGCGTCGCCCCGGTGTTGTCCTTGCTGGAGGCAAGGGATCATCCGCACAGTCGCGCCCGCGGCGCCTTTGTGCAATCAGGCAATCTCGATCGCCCTGCCCCGGCGCCGCGCTTCTCGCAAACGCCGTCAGCGCTGGCCACCGCGCCGACCGATCGTGATCTTAAGCCGGAGATGGTTCTGGCGCGCTACGGCATGGCTGAAAGCGAGATTGCCGCCCTTGTCAAATCCGGTGTGATCGGATGATAAGCGGAGCAGAAAGATCAGCTTAACGGGGAGCGCTTTTGGTCGATCGGAAAAAAGACGTCATCCGCGAGACCGACGCCGCAGCGGTCAGGCTGGCTAAGACGCTGATCCGCGGCGCCCGTTTCGGCGCCCTGGCTGTGATCGACCCTGAGACCGCAGCGCCGCTGGCGAGCCGGGTCGGCGTCGCCACCGACAGCGACGGCGCCCCGCTGATCCTGGTCTCGATGCTGTCGGCGCACACCGGCGCGCTGCTTGCCGACCCGCGTTGCTCGTTGCTCGTCGGCGAGCCCGGCAAGGGCGATCCGCTGGCGCACCCACGGACAACCCTTGTCTGTCGCGCAAGGCGGCTGGAGCGCGGTTCGGCCGAACATATGCGCGCCGAGCGGCGCTACCTCAACCGCAACCCCAAGGCGAAGCTTTACGTCGGACTCGGCGACTTCTCTATTTTCCGCCTCGAACCGGAACGCGCCAGCCTCAATGGCGGTTTCGGCAAGGCCTACCTGCTCGACCGCGCCCACCTCGTCATCGCCGGACCTATCGTCGAGGAACTGGCCGAAGGCGAGCAATCGGCGCTCGACCACATGAATGCCAACCATCTCGACGCGATTGCCGTCTATGCGCGCCATTTCGCCAAGGCCGAGGGAGACGGCTGGGTCGCCACTGGTTTCGATGCCGAAGGCATGGACCTGGCGGCTGGCGATGCCCTATGCCGGGTCTTCTTTCCTGAGCCCCTGAAAGCCGCGCGTGAGTTGCGGCCCGTCCTGGTCGACATGGCAAAGGCCGGCCGCGCAGCCGGCTATTCACAAGAGCGGTAGTTAATTGTCTTGAATCAAAAGCAAGTCTTGAGATTTGGAAGAAATGTTCTACCCTTTGGTGTGTCGCTGATTCAGCAGCGGGCATCCACAGGTGAATTCATGGAATCAGACGCTATTGCCCCCATAGCGTCTGGATGAGCTGAAAAACATGGGGCATCGATGATCTCGAGCAAGCTAATCGCCAACGCCGAATCGGCAGCCACGTTTCTGACGCTCATGGGCAATGAGAAACGGCTGTTGATCATGAGCTATCTGGTCGACGGTGAAATGTCGGTCGGCGCCATCGCCGAAAAAGTCCAGCTGAGCCAGTCCGCCCTGTCTCAGCATCTGGCGAAGTTGCGGGGGCTTGACCTCGTCGAGACCCGCCGCGACCGGCAGATGGTCTACTACTCCTGCAAGTCGACCGCAGCGCGCGAGTTGCTCGCCTTGCTCGATGGCCTGCTGGCGACGGAGCGCCCGCTCGCCGGCCAGCACCGGCAGTATGTCGCCGAAAGGCAGCGCCGGCCGCAGGCGGCCTGAGCCAGGCAAGCCTGGCGCCCCCGCCGCGCCGGGCAGCCTGTCGACGTGTGAGTAGAGCACCGGCCTACCAGGCCGGTGCTCTGGACTGTTTATGCCTGTTCACCAAAGCCGTCCGGCTCAACCAGCCCACAAGAATCTATCGCCACCTCTGCTGCTAGTATCGGGCTCGGCCGCCGGACATGTCGAAAACAGCGCCGGTGTTGAACGCGCTCGCATCTGAGCAAAGCCATACAACCAGCGCCGCGACCTCGTTCGGATCGCCGAGTCGCTTGAGCGGACTTGCCGATATCATTGAGTCGACGGTCTCGTTGCCGAGGTCCCGGATCAGGCGGGTATCGATCGGACCCGGAGCGATGCAGTTGACGCGGATATCGGTGTCGCTGACCTCACGCGACAGCGCTTTGGTGAAAGCGATGACGCCGGCGCTGGCTGCGGAATAGGCCGCAAGGCTCGGCAGTCCCTCTTTACCGGCAAGCGATCCCATGTTGACGATCCGACCCTTGCCCGCTTGTCGCATAAGCGGCAGCACACGATGCGTAACTTCGAACGTGCCAAGAAGGTTGACCTGCAGGATTCGCTGCCATTCGGCCGGTTCGAATTCCTCGAACGGCTTGTAGCTGCCCAGCCACCCCGCATTGTTCACGAGAATGTCGATTTCGGTCGTGTCCATAAGGCTTAGCGCTTCCATGACGCTATCGCGTTTCGTCACGTCCACCGAAAGGGAGCGTGTGCCTTCCAGTTCGACAGGCTCGATATCCCAGATCCAAACGTCCGCACCACTCAATGCGAGCTTACTGGCTATCGCTCGACCGATGCCACGGGCGCCACCTGTGACGATGGCTGTTCGGCCGGCAAAGTCGTAAGTCACCGACATCATCACCTCCATTAAACGCCAGTGTCTCGTGTACTAGGCGCCGTATCGTGATTGAAGTCGAGCAGTTGGCCTGGCGATTTGAGCAGGTTTGGCCACCTCTCGCTGAGGTCTAGCGCGCTCCGCGCTGCCTGGTCACCAGGCTCCTCACCGCAAGCACCAGCACCGTGATGATGATCAGGATCACCGAGAGCGCTGCAATCGCCGGGTCGATATTGTCGCGCAGGCCCATCCACATCAGGCGGGGCAAGGTTATGGCGTTGACCGAGGTGATGAACAGCGTCACGCCGATCTCTTCCCAGGAGAGCACGAAGGATAGCAGCGCGGCGGTGACGATGCCGAACCTGATGTTGGGCATGATGACACGCGTCGCGCGCTCCCACACACTGGCGCCAAGCCCGCGCGCGGCAAGGTCGATGCGGCGGTCGAGCTGGCTGAGCGAGACCAGGATCAGCACGGTCGCGAAGGGTACCGTCATCACCGAGTGCGCCATGGCGACGCCGAGCCAGGTGTCGTAGCCGAAGAACGAGCTCATCCCCGAGATCGAGGTGAGCAGGAAGTAGAGCGTGATCGCCGAGACCACCGGCGGCACCACCATCGGCAGCAGCACAAAGCCGACAAGGGCCGCGCTGAAGCGCGGCTGGAACATCCAGACGCCGAGGCTGAAGCAGAGCGCCAACACCGTCGAGATGGCGCTGCTGACCACGCCGATCCGGATCGACAGCAGGATGGCGTCGATCCAGCGCGGATCCTCGTAGAGCGCCCGGTAGTGGCGCAGCGACAGCTCGCCCGACGGCATCGCCAGCATCCGGCTCGGCGTCAGCGACACCGGGATGACGGCAAGCAGCGGCAGAAGCAGGAACAGCGCCACCAGCACGGCGAGGATCAGCGAGATGGGGCCGGGGCGGTAGGTCGGCATCGCGCTACACCAATTGCTTCGGTTTGACGGAGCGGAAGAGCAGCGCCATCAGCGCGCCGACGAAGACCACCAGCACGACGCTGATCGCCGCCCCCAGTCCCCAATCCGGGCTCTGGAAGATCCTGAGATAGATCAGTTCGGCGATCATCACGCTGCGCCCGCCGCCGAGGATTGCCGGCGTGACGAAGAAGCCCAGCGAGAAGACGAAGACGATCATCGCCGAGCCGATGATGCCGGAGCGCGTCATCGGCACGAACACCGTCCAGAAGGTGCGCATGCGGCTGGAACCCAGCCCCCGCGCCGCGAGCAGCACGCGCTCATCGAGGCTGCGCATGGCCGACGCCAGCGGAAACACCGCGAACGGGATGAGGAAGTGCGTCATGCCGACGATGACGCCGAATTCGTTGCGCACAAGTGCCAGCGGCTCGGAGATGAAGCCGATCGATTGCAGCCAGGTGTTGATCAGGCCGCGGTTGGAGAGCAGCGCCACCCAGCCGAAGGCGCGCGTCAGCACCGAGATCCAGAACGGCACCAGGATGCAGAACTCGGCAATCACGCCCTGCACCGGGCTGCCGCGCACCCATACAACGGTGATGGCATAGGCGGCGGTGACCGACACCAGCGTGACGATGAGCGCGATGCGCAACGTGCGGATGAACACCGACTGCACCAGCGGGTCGGTCGCGAGCGCGCTATATTGGTCGAGCCCCGGCGTCGGCAAGGTGAAGCTCCACTTCACCACGCCGAGGAACGGCCAGGCATACGCAAGGACCAGGAACAGGAGCAGCGGCGCCATCAACAGCGCCGCGCCTGTCCTGTCGGAGAGGGTGCCTCTCATGTCGGATGATCGTCTCCGCCGGTCAGGCGGAGATGATCTTGGTGTATTCGTCGAGCGCCGCGCCGTAGTTCTTGGCGTACCACTCCATGTCGAGCGCTATCTGCTTCTTCATATTCTCGGGGTCGACCGGGTTGATGCGCTTCTTGTCGGCGGGGATCAGCGCGTCGGCGGCCGGATTGGCCGGGCCCTGTCCGAGCTTGTCGAACATGACCAGCTGCTTTTGCGGGTCCTGCGCGCTGGCGATGAACTTCATCGCAGCGTCCTTGCCGCCGGGATTGTTCTTGAGCACCGCGAGCGCGCCGGGCGAGATCAGGCCTTGGTCCCAGATGAACTTGATCTTGCCGCCGGAGTCCTGCTCGATCAGCGAGGCGCGCGTCGACCACACGATCGCCATCGAAGCTTCGCCGTTGAGCAGCACGCTCTGGCTCTCGGCGCCGCCGCCCCAATAGGCGACAACGTTCTCCTTGAAGGCGGCGATCTTGTCATGCGCCCGCTTTAGATCGAGCGGGTAGAGCGAAGCCGGCGCGATGCCGTCGGCGAGAAGTGCGGCCTCCCAGCTCGACACGCCCCATTTGTAGAGCGAGCGCTTGCCGGGGAATTTCTTCACGTCGAAGAAATCGGCCATGCCGGTCGGCGCGTTGCTGCCGTATTTCTCCGAGTCGTATGCGATCACATAGGAAAAGAAATAGGTCGAGGCGGCGTATTCCCAGCCGAAACCCTCGCGCATCTTCTTCTTGTCGACGACCGTGTAGTCGATCGGCTCGAGCATGCCTTGCGCGCCCAGCGTGATCGCCGAGAACGGATCGACGTCGACGAGGTCCCAGGTCGGGGCGCCGCTCTTGAACTGCGCCGCGATCGCGCCTTCGGTCGGGCCCGAGCCGTCCATCTTGACGGTGATGCCGGTATCCTTGGTGAAGGCCTGGCCGTAGGCGGCGTCATAGGCGGTGATGGCGTCACCGCCCCAGTTCACCAGCACCAGTTCCTTCGCCGCGGCGAAGGCGCCGGTCGAGCGCATGAGCAGCGGCGTGCCGGCCAGCACGAGCCCGGCGATCTGCGCGAACTGGCGGCGCGAGATCTCGCCGCGCCTTGCCCTGTCGGCAAGGGAGTCGATTGTGTGTTTCTTGGTATTGGTCATGTCAGTTCCCCTTGTTCTCATTGATATTCCAAAAAACCGGTGCGGCGAGTTCAGGCCGTAGCGGTGCTCACTGCCCTCCATCCGGAAGAAGGAAACCTTTTTCGGCCGGCCAGGTCAGCCAGACGGAATTGCCCTTGCTCAGTGCCGCGGCCGCTACCTCGTTCGGCACCGAAACCGTTACCCGCGAGCCTTGCCGCGTCGTGAGATCCAGCCTGGTCGCAGCGCCCAGATAGGTGGACGCGATCGCGGTCGCCGCGATGCCGTTCTCGCCGACAGCCGCCTCGCGCGCGATCGACATGTGTTCGGGGCGGATCGCCAGGATGGCGTCGCCTTTGACCGCCTCGGCCTTGCAGCGCATGCTGACAGCGCGGTCTTCGCACAGGCCGACAGCGCCGTTATCAGCAGGCGTCACGCCCTTCACCGGCAGCATGTTGATCTCGCCCAGGAACTCGGCGACGAAGCGGTTGGCCGGCCGGTCGTAGACCTCGTCCGGCCGGCCGACCTGCAGCAATTTGCCGTGGTTGAAGATGGCGACGCGCGACGACAGCGCCAGCGCCTCGCTCTGGTCGTGGGTGACGAAGACGAAGGTGGTGCCGGTCTCCTGGTGCAGCCGCTTCATCTCGGCCTGCATCTGGCCGCGCAGGCTCTTGTCCAGCGCCGAGAACGGCTCGTCGAGCAGAAGCACGCCCGGCTCGAACACCAGCGCGCGGGCAAGCGCCACGCGCTGCTGCTGGCCACCGGAAAGCTGCGCCGGCAATTTCTTCTCATGGCCCTTCAGCCCGACGCGCTCGACCATCTCGGCGACGCGGCGCTTGATCTCGGAGGCGGATTTCTTGCGCACCTTGAGCGGGAAGGCGATGTTCTGTTCGACGCTCATGTGCGGGAACAGCGCATAGCCCTGGAACACCATGCCGGCGGCGCGCTGCTCGGCCGGACGGTCGGTGATGTCGATGCCGTCGCTGAACAACTGCCCCTCGCTCGGCTGCACGAAGCCGGCGAGGATCATCAGGAAGGTCGTCTTGCCGGAGCCCGACGGCCCGAGCAGGGTCAGGAACTCGCCGCGGCCGATATCGAGCGTCAGATTGTCCAGCGCCCGGAACGAGCCGAAGCTCTTGCCGATCCCGTTCGCCTTGATTTCTGCGGCCCGGCCGGGTTGCTGCATTCCTGCCTCTTCCTTGGTGGCTGGATGAAATCGTAGGGCAGGGCGACGGCTCACCGCAACCGAATAGTTTTCGCCTGATCGGCAAATTTGATTCACGGGTGGTGGGTTTGGGTGGAATGGATGGCGCGCTCTCAATACGGCCCGACCCTGTTCTCCGACAGCTTCGATCGCAGCCATCCGCCGAACGCCTGCAGCACCGGATGGTTGGCCTTGGCATGCTCCGACACCAGGAAGTATGACCGCGGCGATTTGATCGCGATGTCGAATGGGCGCACCAGCCGGCCCTCGTTCAGCGCCTTGCGGCTGGTCAATTCGTCACCCATGGCGATGCCCTGGCCGGCGATCGCCGCCGAGAAGACGAGGTTCATGTCGGAAAAGAAGATGCCGCCCTCGGTGTCCGGATTCTCCACCTTGGAAAGCGCCAGCCAGCGTGCCCAGTCCTCGGTGTCGCCGAGATGCAGGAGATTGGCGCGCAGCACGTCGGCGGGCTTGGAAAAGCCACCCACCTTGTTGAGCAGCGTCGGGCTGCAGAGCGGCGTGAACGAGATCTCGCACAAAAGCTCGGCCGCGCGGTTCGGCCAGTTGCCGACGCCGAAGGCGATGAAGGCATCGGCGTCTGGATTGCTGACGTCGTCGAGGCGCCTCGGCGTCAGGATGTGCAGGGCGACATCGGGATACATCTGCCGGAACTCGCCGATATGGGTGCAGAGGAACAGCGAGGCGAAGCCCGGCGTGCAGGAGACGGCGAACGAGCCGCCGACGCCGGTGCCGGCATTGCGCCCCACCGCGTCGCCGAGAACGGTCAGCGCCTTGCGCACGTCGCTGGCATAGCGCTGGCCGCGCGGGGTGAGCGCGACGCCCTTGCCGATGCGCTCCAGCAGGTCGAAGCCGAGGTCGCGTTCGAGC
>NZ_RZOT01000214.1:0-9229 GCF_003999085.1 Mesorhizobium sp. M4A.F.Ca.ET.090.04.2.1 | reverse complement strand
GGTCGACCGGCAGCTCACGCGCTTCCTGGTCGGCGGCAGCGACGGCGGCGTCCCCCAGGTCCCGCCGGCCGAGTTCCGCGCCATCCTGGACGTCTTCGACCGCCATTGGCTGCGGCACTCGGGCGCCTGAGCAGTCCCCACAAGGAAAGAAGGGATCGCGCAATATCCCCTCACGCCGCGGCGGAGACCGAGAGAGGAAGCCGTGCCGGGTGTTTCAGTCATCCTTCAAATCTTCGGCTTCGTCCTTGAGCTTGGTCCAGTCGGCACCATGCTTGCGCAACAAGGCGCGCGCCTGTTTCGGCGAGACGTCGGCAATTTCCGTCAGGTGCTCCACCTCCAGCTCTTGCCCTTTCACCACGCGGCTCGCCTGCTTTTTTTCTTTCTTTTCTTTGGTGGCCATCTCTGTGTCCTCTTCTTGCATCATCGGATCAACGAGGACCTAGAAGTGTTGGTTCCGGTTCCCATATTGTCGCTTGGCGGCTTGAGGTCCGGCCACGGTTGGTCGAGATTTGGTCGAGGCGGCGGCAGACCTGGCCGCCGGCAACGGCGCCCGCCGCGCCCAGTCTCTAGTCGGTCTTGCGCGGCACGATATAGCTGGTGACGGTCTTGTTCCCCACACCGCGCGTCACCGTTACGATCGCATGGCCGGCCGGCAGTGAACCTGTAATACTCAGGTCGATCTCTCGGCAGCGGCCGATGATTACGCCGTTAGCCGATCTGGCAAGACGCTCCTTCAATGACGCCCGGCATTGCTGGACCGACATGTAGAGGTCGGGCGGCGAATCGATAGGTCGGCAGACGGAGGTCTGTCCTCGGCTGCACGAAAGCAAAATCATCACCGCCGCGACCGCCGGATCCATTCTTGAAATTCTCCATTGTGGCAAGCGTCAACGCGTAAGGGCGGGCTTAGTTTCGAAACTGCTAAAGTATGAAGGCTGAAGCTGGCTGGCGGGACACATCGGTTCCTCCGCGGCGAGGGCTTCGGAAAGGACCGGACTGCGCAGGTTCCATTGAAAAGATTCTTGGCGAGCCAAGGATTTTCAGCCGAGTGCCATTCCAATCGCCAAGAACATGATGGCGACCGCGAACACCGGCGTGAGTAGCCAGCGTGCCTGATCGACGCTCTTATCCATGGATTCCTCTCCTGAACCTTGTAGCGAGCAACGAAGGCGGGCAATCAAGGGTTCCGGTTGCCGCCCCTGACGAGGCTATTGCGCCTGATAAGGTCGTACACGGTTCAGACCTAGGTCCTCATCGCGGAACGTTTGCAAAAACCTGGCGTTGGGTCTGCTTGCAGCGTGAAGACAATGTCGTCTGGCGCAACCACACCACCAGGAGGAAACTATGAAAATCTATCTCGCCGCAGCCGCTGCGGGGTTTTTGCTGCTGGCCGGTATCGGGGCTGCCGCCGCCGACACCCTGATCATTCAGCCGGAACAGGAAACGGTCATCCGGGAATATGTGAAGAAGAAGCCCCTGGCCTCGGTAGCGCTTCCTGGCGTGGAGCTCAACATCGGCACGACTCTTCCCGATACAGTCGAGCTTTATGAAGTTCCCGACGTGCAATACCGCTACGTCGTGATCGACAACCGGACGGTCCTCGTTGATCCGGGCACGCGCAAGATCATCAAAGTTTACGAATAGGCCAAACGCTTCAGCTCAGGCCCGCTGCATTTCGGTGCGGCGGGCCTTCAAGTCGCTCAAATATCGAGGAGCCATGCATGTTGGACCGTGAGATCGGGCAATCCCACGCCTTGGGACTGCGCGTAGCCGCCCTGAGGGCGAGGATGCGGGAAGCCCGCATTACCGAACACGAGATGAAGACCTTCCGGAAGGTCGCCGCGGTGATGGAAGACGGCCAGGGCCAGATTGGTGGCGACGACCTGATCGCCATATCCTTCGTGGCCGAAACCGAATAACGAGCCGGTGGGCCGGCTGTGAGGGCCCCAGGGCGTTGCGGGTCCACGCCCTGGTCGTCTTATCGGCCTTCGCCGGACGCGGCGTCGTTGTCTTTTGCGGCCCAGATTGCCCTAATTCGATCGCTGGCTTCCAGGTAAGCCATGTCGATTAGGTAGGTCAGAAGATCCTCACCGTCTGACCGCGCTCGCTCGCGGACTTCCCTCAACATTGCCTGGGCGAAGTGCAGGTTCCCTAGGCGGGTGGACTGTTCCATATGCGTTCCCAACCCTAAGTATTTCGCTTCCAAAAGTTATTAGACTAGTCTTACGTGATAATTACCGCTGCCAGGCAAAATTGGATTTGCAGCCGGCGAAACCGGCCCGCCGCTCGAAAGTGGGCCATGGCATGATCGCGGAGGGCTGCCACAACGCTCGGCGGCGTTAACCATGCCCTCGATTGTTGTCGAACCAACAGTGCGCCTTTCCCGTTTCGAAGCCATGCAGGATCATGGAAAGGCGAGATTCCGCTGTCGTCCAGAACCTTCGGGAAGCTGGATGGTGTGGGATGAGTCCGACAACGCTCCTGGTACCTTGGGAGGCCGCTCACTGGTCGGTCGCACCTGGCAGCGCGCCAAAGTGGCCTGCGATCTGCTGGCGCGCATTTATGACAACCGGCTGGATGCTCGATCGCTTGGCAAGCCGCGTGCCCACCCGGTGGATCGTGTCGACGAGCTCATCTCTTCCATCCGCAGGGCACGCGACTAGAGCATGATGCCGAAAAGTGTGAAGCGGGTTTCGGACGACATCATGCTCTATCTCTTTGATTTAGAGCCGGATTCAGATTTCAGGTCGATTCGACCTGAAATCATCCGGCTCTAGGGGGCGGTCAGAACGCGGTCCGGCGGCCCCATGCGACTCGCGGGCGGCCGCTGGGCCTAACCAATCGGGGCGAGCGCTGCCGGCCGGCGCCCGGTTCATCGGACCGTCATGAAACTGCGGCAAGTTGGGCGGGCAGTTCCCAACCTCCAAGAGCCATCTCGCCCGGTCACGCCGGGCGAGCTTTTTTGCTCGTTTGTCATTGGGCCGCGGTACGGCCGGCACGAAACCAAATCATCGACCGCGCGTTTCCAACCCAGCGAGGTCTTCTCGCTATCGACACCAAATCTGCCCGCCGGCCGCACACCGGCGGGCTTTCTTTGCAGCGGCCGCTGCCTGAATGGGCTCGGCTGGGTCAGGCGCCCACTTGCGATCGCAAGCCCATTCCCCTCACGCCGACCAGAAATACCTGACCGTGTGGAAGAACACCGGGGCGGCGAAGACCAGGCTGTCGGCGCGGTCCATCATGCCGCCATGGCCCTCGATCAGATGGCCCCAGTCCTTCACGCCCTGGTCGCGCTTGATGGCCGAGGCGACCAGGCCGCCGAGAAAACCCATCAGACAGGCGACAAGGGCGACGGCGGCCGCCTGCAGCGGCGAGAACGGCGTCAGGAACGACAACAGCGCGCCAAGCAGGCTGGAGGCGGCGAGCCCGCCGACCAGCCCTTCCCAGGTTTTCGACGGCGACACGGTCGGCGACAGCAGGTGTTTTCCGAACAGCTTGCCGAAGATGTATTGCAGCACGTCGCTGCCCTGCACGGTGATGATCAGGAAGGCGATGAGCAGGAGGTTGCGGCCCTCGAAGCCCGGCACGTCGAGCGTCAGCAGCGCCGGCACGTGGCTGACGAAGTAGACCGAGATCATGATCGCCCATTGCTGTGCCGAGACGCGCTCGAGGAAGCGCTCGGTGTCGCCGTTGAGCGCGGTGATCGCCGGCATCAGCAGAAAGCAGTAGACCGGGATGAAGATGGTGAAGAGCCCGTACCACGCCGTCCACACCAGCCAGTACTGGAATGGGATGATGATGGCGAACATGCCGAGCAGCACCCAGTGGTCGCTGCGCCGGCTGTGCGTCAGCGTCACGAATTCGCGCAGCGCCGCGAACGAGATCAGCGCGAACAGGATGGTCATGCCGGCATGGCCGAAGAAGAAGGCGACGGTGATCGCCACCACCATCACCCACCAGGCGTTGATGCGCTGGGTGAGATTGACGAGCGTCGGCGACAGCGGCTTCGGCGCTCGCCATGACAAGATGCCGGCGGTGACGCTGGCCGTCGACAGCACCGCGACCAGGCCGGCGATCAGGATCATGGTTTCATGTATCGGCGGTAGTGGCATCAGTCGTCTCGGTCGGGGCGGGGGTTGAGGGCGAGCAGCGTCTGGCGGGCGCGTTCGAGGAAGGCGCGCCGCTCCTCGCCGGGCGCGATGGTCACAGCCGGGCCGAAGACGACGCGGCACAGAAGCGGCACCGGCAGGAATTGGCCCTTGGGCAGAACCCGCGACATGTTCTCGATCCAGCACGGGATGAGCTCCACCTCGGGCCGCGCCATCGACAGGTTGTAGAGGCCGGAACGGAACGGCAGCAGCGGCTCGTCCGTGGTGTTGCGCGTGCCCTCGGGAAACAGGATCAGCGAATGACCCTGGTCGAGCACCGACAGCATGATGTTGATCGGGTTCTGTGACTCTTCGGTCCACTGCCGGTGGATCAGCACCGAGGACAGCATGTCCTCGGCGATGTAGCGGCGCAGCCGCGACTTGCCCCAATATTCGGCCGCCGCCACCGCATGGGTGCGGGCGCGCACTTTCTCGCTGAGGCAGGCCGAGAGCAGGATGAAGTCGCCATGGCTGGCATGGTTGGCGAAATAGATGCGCTGCCGCTCCGAGGGCTGGCTGCCGTTCCATATCGGTCGCACGCCGGTCACCACCCAGGCCAGCGCCGACAGGCCGACCGAGGTGATGGTCTGCAGGAGGGTGAAAGTGTTGGCGCGGATGTGGAGTTTTGTCATCGAAGTCTCAAAGCAATGCCGCCATCAGTGACGCCGCCGCGAACACCGCAAAGGCCATACGCTGCTTCATCAGCAGCCGGCGCGTACCCGATATCCGCTGGTCGAGCGATCGCGTCGCGGCAGGCATGGGCTTCAGCCGCATGCGGGCGAGCAAATCATCGACCGCGCCGCCGCCCGAAACCTCGCTGTCATGGCTCGCCATCAGCCGGAACAGCAGCGCGTCGAACAGGAGGAGCGCGGTGAAGGCGAGGGTAGCCAGAGCCGCCGCCGCAGCCACCAGCCACGCTGCCGCCGATAGCGGTGTCACCTGCGGCGCGGCCGCCAGCCCGATCACCGGCGCGGCGAGCAGGCAAGCCGCGACCGCCAGCAGCGGCCACGCCGCCTGCAGCATAAGTCCGGCGGCGAACGCGCCGGCTTTGTCCTGATAGCTATTGCTGTTCATGCCGCTTCGTCCACCCCGGCCTGAATGTGCACCGGTCGGCCGGAGGCGGCGAGCAGTTTGCGCGCCTGCGCGGCGGTGTGCGAGCGGCCGGTGCCGACCAGCCATGCGGCGGCGACCGTGGCGCTGCGCTGGAAGCCGAGCGCGCAGCAGATCAGCACCGTCCCCTGCCGGCGCGCCGCCTCGATCGCCGGCACCGCTTCGGAGAGTTGCTTCGCGGATGGCGGCAGAAGATCGAGCACGGCGAGGCTGATCCAGCGGCAGGATGCGCCGCGCGGCCGCTCCAGTTCGGCGGCAAGGTCGATCACCGTGCCGAAGCCGCTGGCCTCGGCAGCCGTCGGGAACCGGCCGAGGAAGACGCCGTCGGTGACAGGCACAATTGGCGACAGCGTGCGCGTCCAGGCCCAGAGATTGATTCTGGCGCCGACGCGGTAGGGCCAGAGCAGCAGCCGACTGGCGAGTGAGACGCGGCCGTCCGCCGCTTTCTGGAACACCTTGGCTCCGGCGCCGGCATAGCCGAAGGCGACGATGGCCAGCGCCAGCGCCGGCCACAGAAGGGCGAGGGCAACCGCCGAGACGAGGGCGCCGCCGGCCGCGCCCGCCAGCAGCAGTGTGGCCCCCAGCGCATAGAAGACCGCCAGCCGCTGCGCTTTCCTGTCGGTCGCCAGCCGGAAGCCGGCGAAAGGCAGTTCGCCCGTGCGCGGGAACACCCACAGCGCGAACAGGCCGAGCAGCGCGCCGGTCGGGATGTCGATGAAATGGTGCTGCCATGTCGTCAGCACCGAGGCGCCGATCAGGAAGCACCAGACGTGCCAGGCAATTCCTGAGATGCCGCTCAGCCGGTGCCGCCAGTGGTCCCAGATGATCGTAAGCAGCGCGATGTGCAGCGACGGCGCCTGGTTGAACGGCTTGTCGAAGCCGCCGAGCACCGCGAACAGGAAGCCCGGCAGCCCCGATGTCTCCGGCCGCACGAAGGTCGCCCTGAGCGGGAACAAGATGAAGCAGGTCACCGCGATTGCCTGCGCGGTCAGATAGCGGCCGGCGAGGCGGTCGACGCCGCGCCTGGTGTCGTTGAGAAGCAGCGACAGGCCGTAGAACAGGTTGATCGACCAGTAGGGCACGATCGTCCACGCCATGAACGGGATGTCGCGCTCCCACGCAAAGACAATGCTGCCGACATCGTCGCGTCGCGAGGCCAGCCAGTTGGCGAAGCCATAGGTCGAGTAGAACAGCGGCGCGAGCAGCGCCAGCCACAGCGCCGCGCGTAGCAGGATGGCGCCGAATCTATCCTTCGACGGCTCGGCGATGGCGGCTGGGGCAGGGTCGGCGGCGGGCACGGCTTCCTCAGACGCGCCGCGCGACCGAGACGGTGAAGATGCCCCACTGGTCGATGCGCTGGTCGATTTTCTCGAAACCGGCGGCCTTCACCAACTGGTCCATCTCGCCCTGCGTGCGCCGCCGCATCACCCAGGCCTGGCCGCCGCGATGCGAGGTCAGGCTACGCGCGATCATCTCCAGCTGCGGATGCCAGGGCTGGTTGGTGTAGATGATCAGGGCACCGGGCTGCATGGCGCTGGCGAGTCCGCTGAGCGAGCGGGAAATCAGCGCATTGTCGGCGAAGAGCTCGTAGAGGCCGGAAACGATGGCGAGGTCCGGCGCCGGCTTCAGCGCGGCGAGCATTCCGGCATCGAAGGCGTCGGCCTGGCGGAAGGTGACGCTGGTCGGCAGGTGCCGCTCGGCGATCAGCCTGGTGCCGAGCCCGACATTGAGCTCGGAATAGTCCTGCAGCCTGACGCTGGCCGGGGGCGTCGGGCATTTGGCAACGGCATCGAGCACGTAGCGGCCATGGCCGGCGGCGATGTCGACGATGTGCACGGGCCGGCCGGCGGACTTAAGCTGCTCCGTGGCGTTGCCGATCAGTTCTTCCAGATGGAGCTTGCGCTGGCGTATGCCGCGCCAGCCGATGGCGTCGAGGAAGGTGCGGTCGATCATGCGGCCGAGATGGGTCTCACCCCGGGCGTCGTTCTCATAGACGTAGTCAAGGGTGGAGCCCGAATCGAAGCCGGTGGTGATCCCCGTCTTGAGGCCGGTGGAGAACCAGGAGCCGATGCGAATGAAGGCGCGGCTCATCGCCCAGTAGAGGCCCTTGGGCGACAGCAGCGGCAGCGGGGAGGCGAGCCTGTCGGCCTCGTCGCGCGTGTAGCCGGAGCGGTCGGCCGCGGTCAGGTCGGCAGGCTTCTCCGGCGCTGAAAACTGCTTTTCGAGGAATGGCCGGACTAGGTCGAGCGCGTACTTGCGGTCGCGCTCGCCCAGCGTGTCGTGGAAGAAACCGGGCAGCACATGCCGCTCCTTGGCGGGGCTTGCCAGGTTGACGAAGAATTCGTGCTGCGGGCCGTGCCGCACCACCCAGTCGGCGCCCGAGATCAGCAGCTGTGTCGGCACGGTGATGGCGCGCGCGTCCGCGACGATGCGGGCGGCATGCGTGTAGAGCTCGACCAGTATGTTGGAGGCGATCGGCCTCGTGATCAGCGGATCGGCGTCGAAGGAGGCGATGCGCTCCGGATCATGCGTCAGGAACTTGGCCTTGACGTAGGAATTGACAAAGAAGCGCCCCTTGAGCCGCTGCCAGAGCGCGATACCCTCCTTGGCGAAGGGCACGTAGAGCTTGACCGAGAAGGCGGGCGAAGCCACCACCAGCGCGCGGATGTCGGGCGCATAATCATGCACCCAGGCGGCGGCGAGCACGGCGCCGAAGGATTGCGCGATGAGTGCTACGTCACGCTGGGAAAAACCGTCGCGGGCGATCTCGCGCACGAAGCAGTCGATGTCGCGCACCAGCGCGGCGAAGGACGGCGCATAGCCGCGCTCGCCGGCCGAGCGGCCGTTGCCGCGCGCGTCCCAGGCGTAGAAGGCGTAGCCGGGCATTGCGAGCTCGTCGACCAGATGCGCCATTCGCCCGCCATGCTCGTGGCCGCGATGGAAGAGAAGGATGGCGCCCCTGGGCTGCTCGCCGAGCGCCGGCCAGTAGCGGTAGAAGATCTCGGTGCCGTCATGGGTCTTGAAGGTCCGCTCCTCGGCCACGCGTTGGAGGCTCGCCGGTGCTGCTGCGGCGATATTCTGCTGATGGATCATGGTGTTGCCCCCGAGGTCGCTCATTGCCCGACTGCTCCTCTAAGGCCGCTGCGTATCCGGTTGATGGCGGTCGCCAGCGACAGTGTTGCGAGCGCCGGAAACACAAAGGGCGTGAGTGCCACCGGCCACAGGCCGAAAACGATCAACGCGCCGATGACGCCCAGCGCCAGCGCCCGGTCGCTCTTGCCGAACGGCCCTGCATAGTCGCGCGCCGCCCCCGCGGCGATGCCGAGCACGCCGGCGAACTCGACGATGACCGCCATGATCGCGAAGGCGACCACGCCCCAGGCCGGGAAGAGGGCGGCGAAAGCGAGGATCAGCGCCAGGTCGGAGACGACGTCGCAGAGCTCGTTGAGATACATGCCGAGTTTTGACGCCTGCCCATGTTCCCGTGCCAGCATGCCGTCGATCGCGTTGAGCGCCATGCGCGTAAACAGCGCCACCGGCATCAGCAGGAATACGGCCGGATGGGCCGCGAAGGCAGCCACCACCACGCCGGTGGCGACGGAAAGGCCAGCGGCCAGCAGCGTGATCTGGTTGGCGGTGACGCCGGCGCTGGCCAGGCGATCGGCCAGCGGCCGCAGCCTCGCCTGGAAGGCTGGTTTCAACGCATAAAGCGTCGGCATATGCGATCCCCCAACCGCGCCCGCGCATGGATCCCATGCGCCAAAAACCCCATGCCGCGACTCCTTCTGGATGCACGATGGCAAGAGGATGGTCAATCGGCGGTCAAGACGCAAGGGTGGCGTGCGCGCGCTTGCGACGCGGCTCAAATCTGCGTTTTGGAAGACCGGCCAGGAGCGGGCGGTACACCATGCGTGTACCAGCCCGTCCGGCGCCCCCGCCAAGCTGCTGAAACCCCGTCCGTCCCCAACAGC
>NZ_RZOT01000213.1:0-9243 GCF_003999085.1 Mesorhizobium sp. M4A.F.Ca.ET.090.04.2.1 | reverse complement strand
CGAGGACGACCGCTCGGTCAAGATCGACATGACCCTGACCGCGCCCGGCTGCCCGGTGGCCGGCGAGATGCCGGGCTGGGTCGAGAATGCCGTCGGCGCGGTCGAGGGTGTTTCCGGAGTCGAGGTCAGCATGGTGTTCGATCCGCCGTGGACGCCCGACCGCATGTCGGAAGAGGCGCAGGTCGCGGTCGGCTGGTATTGAGGGCTCAAATGGAAGATTGGGAGATCGATCTTCCCGAATTCGTGCCGCCCTCGACGATGAAGCTGATGCAGCAATGGGGCGGCGACGACTTTCTCAACAGCATGGGCAAACCGGCCGCATTTGACGCGCTTCTGAACGGAATGCCGGCAGGCGTCGCCGACGTGCTTTGCGCGGATATTCTGCTCGGTGATGTCCTGAATGGCACCTTTCATCAGTACTTCCACAATTCGTGTGGAATAACGATCGAGCGAGCCATTGGCGCGATGCGGCGGCTCGGCCTGTCGGAACATGCGGCTGCAGCGGAAAGTGCGTTGGCGGTGTTCGGCCCGAACTTTCCTCGGGACCGCTTGCAAAGAATGGATAGGATGGATGAGTTGCCGGAAACTGCATTCGATCTGGCCTCCAACCAGTTCTATGCCGCTGAAGAGCGTCATCCGACGGCGATGTATAAGGTTTTGGAACGGGAGGCCAGTCAGTTGCTTGCAACGGTTCAGTAACAGAGCCGGGGTTGCACCCGCCAACAAACTTCACCATTTTAGGTGATGAATCATTCGGCGGGCCTTGAACCTGCATGGAATGGAAGAGGAAAGAGAATGGGACGCTTCGCCGTCATCACGATGACCGAAAAGGCCGCCGACCGGGTGCGCGAGATCGTCGCCACGCGCGAGAATGCGCACGGCATCCGCCTCGGCATCAAGAAGGGCGGCTGCGCCGGCATGGAATACACGGTTGATCTCGTGACCGAGCCGAACCCTAAGGACGACCACATCGAGCGCGACGGCGCGCATGTCTATGTCGCGCCGGAAGCAGCGCTCTTCCTGTTCGGCACCGAGATGGATTTCGAGCAGACGACGCTGCGCACCGGCTTCACCTTCAAGAACCCGAACCAGAGCTCGGCCTGCGGCTGTGGCGAATCGGTCGAGCTGAAGCCTGCCGACCTCAAGGCGCTGGCCGAGGCGCGCGCTTCAAGCGCGGCTTAGCTTTTTCATCATGCGTGCCGAGGCATATCGCTGGCGGTGTGCCTGTTGCAGCAAGGAGTTTGTCGGGCTTCCGACAGACCTGGCGTTCGACGCGCCGGTGGATCCAGACGCACTCGATGAGGTCGCTCGATCGACCTTCCGCAAGAATGACGATTTCTGCCTGGTGAGTTACGCCACGGGCCAAACGGATCGATTTATTCGTTGCCTGCTGCCGTTGCCCGTTCCTGCGCTGACCGACGAGTTCTGCTTCGGCGTATGGATATCGGTCTCGGAAAGGAGCTGGAATGTCTATCGCGATGGATATGACAGTGGCCAATATGAGGACGAACTTTGCTTCGGGTATCTGATGCACGATATTCCCGAATACCCAAGCTCGATGCACCTACATGCCAATGTTGTATTCCAGCCTGGCAACATGCGCCCCAAGGTGTTTCTGCATGATGCAGATCATCCCTTGGTCGTCGCGCAGCGCGATGGGGTGGATGTGGAGCAGATCGAGCGCTGGGTTGCGCTAACGCATCGCCCTTAGGTTCAGCTCAGTCTACCCACATGCCGGTGCGCTTGTGCCAGTCGGCGATCGATTCTTCCGGGTAGACGTCGAACAGCTTGTCGTTCTTGCCGACCACCGGCTCGACCCAGCTCGCCTTGTATTTCAGCATCAAATGCACCTTTTCCGGCGGTACCGGCAACTCGCTGTCGATCGCCGAGGCGAAGGGATGGACAAGGTCCGGCCAGGTCGGGTCGTAGAGCCAGAGGGCCGAACCGCATTTGCGGCAGAAGTTGCGCTCGCCGGTCGACACCTCGCAATGCGGATGCTCGTCATCCTCTATCTCGGCCCGGTAGACGCCGAGGCTGCGCTTGCCCGTGATCTTGAGCGTCTCGTAGTCGGCGCCGAGATTGATGGCGAAACCGCCGCCGCCCTGCTGCTTGCGGCAGATCGAGCAGTAGCAGAGCATGAACGGCACCGGCGTGTGGCTTTCCACTTCGAAGCGGACAGCATTGCACCGGCAGGAGCCTTTGAGCAGGACAGGCATGGTGGGAGCTCCGTTTTCGTATCTCAATCTGTCAGCATGCCTTTGGTTGCGGCGATGACAAGGCCCACGCCGGATGAGATGATCGCGGCATGGACAATGCGCGCCTTGAAGAACTGTTCGAAAGCCTGGGGCCGATCAGCATCCGAAAGATGTTCGGCGGCAAGGGCATCTATTGCGACGGCGTCATCGTCGCCATCGTGCTGCGCGGCGAGCTGAAGCTGAAGGCCGACGAGCAAAGCGCCCCCGATTTCGAGGCCGCCGGCTGCCAGCAGTGGACCTACACCGGCTCCAGGCATGGCAAGCTGGTCGCCATGCCCTATTGGAGTATTCCCGACAGCGCGTTCGACGACCCCGACGAGATGGCGGTCTGGGCGCGCCGCGCCTATGAGGCGGGGCTGCGGGCGGGCAAGTAGACGCTACAGCGCCTTGGCGATCCTCGCCGCCAGCCGCGCATTGTTCTCGACCAGCGCGATGTTGGTCTTGAGGCTGCGGCCGCCGGTCAGCTCGAGGATTTTCGACAGCAGGAACGGCGTCACTGCCTTGCCGCTGACGTTGAGCGCCTCCGCCGCCTTCTGCGCAGCCTGGATGTAGCCGTCCATCTCCTTGGCCGGGATCTCCTCGTTCTCCGGCACCGGGTTGGCGATCAGTATGCCGCCGCCGAGGCCCAGCGCCTGACGCGTCCGGTAGAAATGCGCAATGTCCTCCGGCGCATGCAAGGTGAGCGGGGCGCGGAACGGCGAATGCCTGGACCAGAACGCAGGCATCGTCTCGCAGCCATGGCCGACGACCGGCACGCCGCGCGTCTCCAGCACTTCCAGCGTCTTTTCGATGTCGAGGATTGCCTTGGCGCCGGCCGACACCACGATGACTGGCGTGCGCGCCAGCTCGTCGAGGTCGGCCGAGATGTCGAAGCTCTTTTCAGCGCCCTTGTGCACGCCGCCGATGCCGCCAGTGGCGAACACCTTTATCCCGGCCATATGCGCGGCGATCATCGTCGCGGCGACGGTGGTGCCGCCGGTGCGCGCTTGCGCGACGGCAAAGCCGAGATCGGCGCGCGACAGTTTCATGGCGTCGCCGGTCATCGCCAGCGATTCGCGCTCGCCGTCGGAGAGGCCGATCTTGATGCGGCCGGCGACCACCGCGATCGTTGCCGGTACCGCGCCATTGTCCAGGATGATCTTCTCGACATTGGCGGCCATGGCGCCGTTGTCCGGATAGGGCATGCCGTGGGTGATGATGGTGCTTTCCAGCGCCACCACCGGCCGTCCGGCGGCGAGCGCCTCCGCCACCGGCGGATGGATATCGATGAAGGGGCGGGCGGTTTCGGGCGTCATGATGGTCTCCAATACGGAGCGCGCGGCGCTCCGGCCGCCCTCATGCCACTTCCAGCGCCCCCGGCACAAGGGCCAGCATTTGCGCGAAGTTGGCGGCGCTGAAGGCGGGTACCGCCTCGGTGCTTTCGATGGCCAGGATGGAGGCGGCAATGCCTTCGCGCAGTGCCGCGCGCAGCGGCAGGCCATTGAGCAGAGCGGCGACCGTCGCGCCGGTCAGCGCATCGCCGGCGCCGGTGACGTCGGCGATCCTACGCGGGGCAGGCGGGGCGATGGAGAACAGGCCCTCGCCGTCGAAGCCGAGCACCGGCTCGCCGCCGGCCGTCACCACACCGCTCGTGAGCCCGGCGCGCCGCAGCCCGCCGACCAGATCGCGGCCATTCGCATCGTCGCCCAGGCCGGCAAGGGCGCCGGCCTCGCGCCGGTTCATGAACAGCACGGCCAGGCTGCCCAGCACCGGCATCAGCCGCACCACCTTGGCCGGCGAGATGGCGATGGCGAAGACCGGCTTGCCGGCGGCTTGCGCCACCAGCCGTTCCAGCGCCGCGGACGGCAGGTTCGCGTCGCATAGGAGGGCATCGGCGGAAGCGATCGCCTCGCGCACCTTGGCGCGGCGGATCTGCTTGGGGAAGGCGAGGTCGTAGAGCGCCATGTCGGCAAAGCCGACGATCAGCTCGCCGTCGCGGTCGATCAGCGCCGTGTAGCTCGGCGTCGTGCGGTCGAGGAACACCGCCGACAGGTCGACGATGCCGGCGCTCGCGATCGCCGTCGACACAGTCTCGGCCGCGGTGTCGCCGCCGCGCATCGACAGCAGCGAGGCCGAGACGCCGCGCCTGACCACACTGCGCAACGCGTTGAAAACGCCGCCGCCGACATCCTCGCGCATGGTGCCGGGATTCGAGGCAGCCGGCACGTAAGGGCCCGACACCTGGCCCCGCCGGTCGATATGGGCGCCGCCCACGGCAAGGATGTTGGGGGACTTCACCATCGTGGCGTCGATACCTTTGTTGATTGTCCGGCCGCGCACACTAGGTTTCTCCGCGCCGCCCCGCAATCAGCGCCGCGATTCGGGCCGGCCGGACAATGGAACCCTGCATGACCGATTGGACGACGCCGCCGCCGTGCGTTGTGGGACATAAATAGAACAGATCAAGATATTGATTGTTTTTCAGCAACTTGATGCCTCTTGCCAAACGAGAACAAAAAAGGTACAAAATGGCAGGGATCACGGATTGTCCGGCCTTCATTGACGACCAAGGGGTGATGTATCATGGCTCAGAATACTTTGCGGCTTGTAGAGGATAAGGCAGTGGACAAATCAAAGGCTCTGGACGCGGCGCTGTCGCAAATCGAGCGCGCCTTCGGCAAGGGCTCGATCATGCGCCTCGGCGCCAATGAGCAGGTGGTCGAGATCGAAACCGTGCCGACCGGCTCGCTCGGCCTCGACATCGCGCTCGGCGTCGGCGGCCTGCCGCGCGGCCGCATCATCGAGATCTACGGGCCGGAAAGCTCGGGCAAGACGACGCTGGCGCTGCACACGGTGGCGGAAGCCCAGAAGAAGGGCGGCATCTGCGCCTTCGTCGATGCCGAGCACGCGCTCGATCCGGTCTATGCCCGCAAGCTCGGTGTCGACCTCGAAAACCTGCTGATCTCGCAGCCCGACACCGGCGAGCAGGCGCTGGAGATCTGCGACACGCTGGTGCGCTCCGGCGCCATCGATGTTCTGGTGGTCGATTCGGTCGCCGCGCTGACGCCGCGCGCCGAAATCGAAGGTGAGATGGGCGATGCGCTGCCCGGCCTCCAGGCCCGCCTGATGAGCCAGGCGTTGCGCAAGCTGACCGCCTCGATCTCGCGCTCCAACACCATGGTCATCTTCATCAACCAGATCCGCATGAAGATCGGCGTCATGTTCGGCTCGCCCGAGACGACGACCGGCGGCAACGCGCTGAAGTTCTACGCCTCGGTCCGCCTCGACATCCGCCGCATCGGCTCGGTCAAGGACCGCGACGAGGTCGTCGGCAACCAGACCCGCGTCAAGGTCGTCAAGAACAAGCTGGCGCCGCCCTTCAAGGTGGTCGAGTTCGACATCATGTACGGCGAGGGCGTGTCGAAGACCGGCGAGCTGGTCGACCTCGGCGTCAAGGCCGGCGTGGTCGAGAAATCCGGCGCCTGGTTCTCCTACAATTCGCAGCGTCTCGGCCAGGGCCGCGAGAACGCAAAACTGTTCCTGCGCGACAATCCCGACACAGCGCGCGAGATCGAAATGGCGCTCAGGCAGAATGCCGGGCTGATCGCTGAGAAATTCCTCGAGAATGGCGGCTCCGAGGGCGGCGGTGACGACGGTTTCGAGGACGAAGCCGGCGCCATGTAGGTGCCACAATCTCGGTTTATTAATATCTGCTTATGTAATTGAGTTCTTTAGTACTGCGTCCCGAACCGCCGGCCTTGTGCCGGCGGTTTGCGTTTCGGGCGATGCCCGGCTAGAGCCGGCAACAACCGGACTTTCCTCCAGTTCCGTGTTTCTGGACAGGCTGCGGCGTGATCGCTAAAAGGCCATGTCCATTTTGCCGCCGGCACCCCCGGCGGTTCTCTCGAAAAGGCAAGCATCCATGAGTGGCGTGAACGAGATCCGGTCGACATTCCTCGACTATTTCCGCAAGGAGGGTCATGAGGTCGTCGCGTCGAGCCCGCTGGTGCCGCGCAACGATCCGACGCTGATGTTCACCAATGCCGGCATGGTGCAGTTCAAGAACGTCTTCACCGGCCTGGAGAAGCGGCCCTATTCGCGCGCAACGACCGCCCAGAAGAGCGTGCGCGCCGGCGGCAAGCACAACGACCTCGACAATGTCGGTTACACCGCGCGTCACCTGACCTTCTTCGAGATGCTCGGCAATTTCTCCTTCGGCGACTATTTCAAGGAGCGCGCCATCGAGCTTGCCTGGAACCTGATCACCAGGGAGTTCGGGCTAAAGAAAGACAAGCTGCTGGTCACGGTCTACCACACCGACGATGAGGCCGCCGGCTACTGGAAGAAGATCGCCGGCTTCACCGACGACCGCATCATCCGCATCCCGACCTCCGACAATTTCTGGGCGATGGGCGACACCGGACCCTGCGGGCCGTGCTCGGAAATCTTCATCGACCGCGGTGAACACATCTGGGGCGGCCCTCCCGGCAGCCCGGAAGAGGACGGCGACCGGTTCCTGGAATTCTGGAACCTGGTGTTCATGCAGTATGAACAGGTGACCAAGGAAGAGCGCATCGACCTGCCGCGCCCGTCGATCGACACCGGTATGGGCCTCGAGCGCATGGCGTCCATCCTGCAAGGGGTGGAAAGCGTCTTCGAGACCGACCTGTTCCGCCATCTGATCGATGCCGCCTCATCGGCGCTCGGGCGCGGTCCGGATGCGGACACCGTCGCATCGTTCCGCGTCATCGCCGACCATCTGCGGTCGTCCTGCTTCCTGGTGGCCGACGGCGTGCTGCCGTCGAATGAGGGCCGCGGCTATGTGCTGCGCCGTATCATGCGCCGCGCCATGCGCCATGCGCAGCTGCTCGGCGCCAGCGAGCCGCTGATGTGGAAATTGGTGCCGGCGCTGGTGCGCGAGATGGCTCAGGCCTATCCGGAGCTGGGGCGCGGCGAGGCGCTGATCACCGAAACGCTGAAGCTGGAAGAGACCCGCTTCCGCAAGACACTGGCGCGCGGCCTCGGCCTGCTCTCGGAGGCAACCGAAAAGCTCGGCGCCGGCGACATGCTGGATGGCGAGACGGCCTTCAAGCTCTACGACACTTACGGCTTCCCGCTCGACCTGACGCAGGATGCGCTGCGCCAGCGCAGCATCTCGGTCGATCTGGCCGGCTTTACCGATGCGATGGAGCGGCAACGGGCCGAGGCGCGCAAGAGCTGGGCGGGTTCCGGCGACGCGGCCACCGAGACGGTGTGGTTTTCGGTGCGCGAGCAGACCGGCGCCACCGATTTCCTCGGCTATGAGACCGAGCAGGCGGAGGGCCTGGTCCTGGCGCTGGTCAAGGACGGCAAGGCCGTCGACAGCGCCGCGCAGGGTGACACGGTTGCCGTGATCGTCAACCAGACGCCGTTCTACGGCGAATCCGGCGGCCAGATGGGCGACACCGGCATTGTTTCCGGCGAAGGCTTCTCGATAGCGATCACCGACACGCAGAAGAAGGCCGACGGGCTGTTCGTGCATCTCGGCCGGGTGGCAAGCGGCACGGTCAAGACCGGCGCTGCCGTCGAGCTCAAGGTCGAACATGCGCGCCGCTCCAGGCTGCGCGCCAACCATTCGGCGACGCACCTCATCCACGAGGCGCTGCGCGAGGTGCTGGGCACCCATGTCGCGCAGAAGGGCTCGCTGGTCGCGCCCGAGCGCCTGCGCTTCGACATCTCGCACAACAAGCCGATCTCGGCCGATGAACTCGAGGAGGTCGAGCGCATGGCGAACGAGATCGTCGTGCAGAACAGCCCGGTGTCGACACGCCTGATGTCGGTCGATGATGCCATTGCCGAGGGCGCCATGGCGCTGTTCGGCGAAAAATACGGCGACGAGGTGCGCGTCGTGTCGATGGGCACCGGCCTGCATGGCGCCAAGGCGAACCGCCCCTATTCGGTCGAGCTCTGCGGCGGCACCCATGTCCGGGCGACCGGCGATATCGGCCTGGTGCGCATCGTGTCGGACAGCGCGGTCGCCGCCGGCGTGCGCCGCATCGAGGCGCTGACCGGCGAGGCGGCGCGCAGGCATCTCGACGAGCAGGACAGGCGGCTGAAGGCGATCGCTTCGACGCTGAAGATCTCGCCGGCCGACGTGACGGCGCGTGTCGAGACGCTGCTCGAAGAGCGCAAGAAGCTCGAAAAGGAGCTTACCGAAGCGCGCAAGAGGCTGGCGCTGGGTGACCGTTCGCCGGCCGGCGTGCCGGCCGAGAACGAAACCATCGCCGGCGTCGGCTTCCTCGGCAAGGCAGTCTCCGGTGTGGCGCCGAAGGACCTGAAGCCGCTGGCGGATGCCGGCAAGAAGACGCTCGGCTCCGGCGTCGTCGTCTTCGTCGGCGCCGGCGAGGACAACAAGGCAAGTGTCGTCGTCGGCGTCACCGACGACCTGACCACCCGCTTCAGCGCCGTCGACCTGGTGCGCGTGGCGTCCGCCGCGCTTGGCGGGCAGGGTGGTGGCGGCCGGCCCGATATGGCCCAGGCCGGCGGTCCCGACGCCTCGAAGGCCGAGGACGCGATCGCGGCGGTGAAGGCGGCGCTGGAAGCGGCGTGACCTCGCTTGAGGTCGCCGCGCAGTCACGCTAGCCATCCCGGGAGCGCGAAGTGACGACACTGACCATGTACCAGGTCGACGCTTTCGCCGACCGGGCCTTCCACGGCAATCCGGCCGCCGTCCTCATCCTGGAGGACTGGCCGCCGGAAGATGTCATGCAGGCCATCGCCAACGAGAACAACCTTGCCGAGACCGCCTTTGCGCGGCCGAACGGCAAGGGCTGGGATCTGCGCTGGTTCACCCCGGTCCATGAAGCCGACTTCTGCGGCCACGCCACGCTGGCCACCGCCCATGTGCTAGCCCAGGAACATGATATCGCCGGCGACATGGCCTTCGCCACGCGGGTGGGCGAGCTGAGGGTTTCCGGGCGCGACGGCGCCTACCAGCTCGATCTGCCCTGCTTTCCGCCGCAGCCCGTCG
>NZ_RZOT01000212.1:0-9251 GCF_003999085.1 Mesorhizobium sp. M4A.F.Ca.ET.090.04.2.1 | reverse complement strand
AACGGCACCGTCGAGGGAAGCGCGGCGATGATCGGCGTAAGGGGAGGGCGCAGGCGCATGGCAAGAGGCTCGTTGAGAAAGGGACCTCTTGCTAGCGTGAGCGAGTGGCAGGTGCAAGTTCCACCGCCTCTTCAGGACCTGACGTCACTTCCGCTCAATTTATGTGGACGACGACGTAGCGTCCGCCGTAGGGCTGATAGTACCTGCTGCCACAGTGCCACAGCACTGTGCCGTCGATCGTGGTCTTCACGCACGCTGCGGGGAGCCTGGTCACGTAGATGGTCGTACGGCGGATTGTTCTGCGTGTGGTACGCCTTGCGACCCCTGCGACGCTGCCAGGCGTGAGCGGACGGCCAACTTTCGCCTGTGCGTCGCCCACGAAGGAGGAGAACGGGGCAACCGCGTCGACCATATCGGCAAACATCATGACGACGGCGATCCCGGCAGCGCCGGTCAATCTCAAGCTAGGTCTTGCCATTTTTGCATCCTCCCAGAAGCTCATCACTCCGTGCACTTAGATTCGCGGCCGATATAACCACCCGCCCGACGCAAGCCTGCGCCAAACCCAAATCAGGCTGTGCCCGCTCGCAGACCCTGCGTATCAGAGGCAGCTTATTGTTAGCATTTTAGAATATACTAATTCACGAGTGCGACTTCTATCCGGATTGCGCAATTCCATCGAACTCGTTGCAATGACAACGCGGCGCAATTTTCTCGGCGCACGTTACGCCCTGGGTCACGATCTCCCGGCACGCTGAAGTGTTTCCTTCGGAGACTCGCCGAAGAAGAGGCGGTAGTTCGCGGCGAAGCGGCCCAGATGGGTGACCCCCAAATCCATAGCAATCGTTGTAACGCTCAAGCCGTTTGCACGCGCCGTGGTAAGGAGCCGTCTGGCTTCGTTGAGGCGGAGCGCTCTGATGAATTCGAGCGGGGTCACTGCAAATGTGGTGCGGAAGGCGTACTCGAGCTGTCGACGGCTGACACCGATTTCCTTGCACAGTCGAACAATGGGAATGTCTTCCCGGATATGAGTGCGAATGAAATCCTCGGCCGCCGACGCTTGTGTGAAATGACGACTCGCGGAACTGGCTGTCCCGGTCTCACGACTGTCTCCCTCCGCGAAGGCGTCAGCCACCAGCCCCAGATATTCCACGACTGCACCTGGAGGCTGCTCAAGCAGAATTGGATCGCTTGCAATTGTCCCGAGGTGGTCTGCTATCGACTTCATCTGGCTTCTGAGTCTTTGCGCTTCGTCGGTGGCGAGCCGAACTGCCGCGGGGCGATCGTTAATCCGTTCGAGAACCATCCCCGCCGCAATCGACTGGATTTCCATCCAGGTCGCGGTCGGAACAATGGCGACAGCATAAGTGAGACCGGGCCGGACCGTCGCCGTCACGCTCGTGCCGGCAGGGATTGCCAGGATCAAGTCATCTTCGAGCGCAATGCCGCATATCGTCGACCCACAGGCCCGCTCGATAGCCACCAACGCCACGGAGCCTGGATCGAAACCACCCCTGGCGCGGAAGGCGCAATTGAATTCTGGCAGGTCGAGCGCCCACTTGCCGGGGGACTGGATTTGCCGGATGCGCGAGGGAAGCCGGCCTGCCGAAAGCCTGTCGACTTCCACGGGCAGGCCAGAGGCGGCGCTGGTTAGGTCGTCAGGGCCAAGCAGCACATCCCTGTACGAAGGCGATGAAGGCCAAGCAGTCAAAAAAACGTCCTTTGCGCAAAGTGGATAGCAGGACGGTTGTATTAGGTATATCTTATAAGCAAATTGCGCGAAATCAAATTGGCGCGGGAATATCGCCTACAAAAGGCGGGCGGGGACT
Source organism: Mesorhizobium sp. M4A.F.Ca.ET.090.04.2.1 (assembly GCF_003999085.1). Lineage (NCBI taxonomy): Bacteria > Pseudomonadati > Pseudomonadota > Alphaproteobacteria > Hyphomicrobiales > Phyllobacteriaceae > Mesorhizobium > Mesorhizobium sp. M4A.F.Ca.ET.090.04.2.1. The sequence goes on along the minus strand of NZ_RZOT01000212.1, from coordinate 7,422 downwards.
ATGAGCAGAAAAGACCAGTTTCAGTGGGCTGCGCCGAGAACATCGGGTGCGCCCGCCCGAGCAATCATGCGTTGTGGAGCTGCCGGCTTCCTGGGCGTGGCCGTGACGGCCAGTTCGGCGATGGTGTCAAGCGTCCTAGCCGCGGAAGGCGGCGCAAGATCCTGTCTGCTCGGTTCGCGCGGGCCAGGGTTCGAATGCATGAATCAGTTTAGCAGAGCAGGGGCACAACATGAGCAACGATCGTGACTTCCCGGCTGAAGCCGGCAACAAAATCACGCGGCGCGACGCATTGATGGCCGGCACGGCGGCTGCCGTTTCGCGATTTGCCGCACCCGTCGGCCTTTCGGGGGTATTTGCCGGACTTGCGGGCGTTCAGTCGGCGGCGGCCGAGCCAGCGCAGCCCAACATCGTCTACATCGTTTCGGACGATCAGGGCTGGCTGGACGTCGGCTACCATGGCTCAGACATCAAGACGCCCAACATCGACAAGCTTGCCGCGGAGGGGGCGAAGCTCGAGGAATATTACGTGCAGCCGATGTGCACGCCAACGCGTTGCGCCCTCATGACCGGCCGCTATCCGCTACGCTATGGCATGCAGGTTGGCGTTGTCCCCGCTGCGGGAACCTATGGTCTTCCGCTGGACGAAACCCTTCTTCCGCAGGTCCTCAAAGGCGCCGGTTATCAAACGGCGATGAGCGGCAAATGGCACCTTGGCCATGCCAAGACGGATTACTGGCCGAAACAACGTGGATTCGATTCATTCTACGGGGCAACCGTCGGCGAGATCGACCATTTCAAACATGCTTCGCACGGTATCCCCGACTGGTACCGAAACAACAAGCCGATCAAGGAGAAGGGCTTCGACAACATCCTGTTCGGTCGGGAGGCTGTCCGGGTCATCAACGCCCACGACCCGAAAAAGCCCCTCTTTCTCTACCTCGCCTTCACCGCGCCTCACACGCCCTTCCAGGCCCCGAAGGAATATCTCGACCGGTTTAGCAACATCACCGACGAGAACCGTAGAGCCTATGCCGCCATGATCACGGTGATCGATGACGAGGTGGGAAATGTCGTGGCCGCCCTTGAGAAGAAGGGGATTCGCGACAACACCCTTATCGTTTTCATGAGCGACAATGGCGGCGTCATCAACTCGATGTTTACGGGTGACTCGAAGGTGGAGGGCAAACTTCCCGCCAATAATGGGCCATATCGCGAAGGCAAGGGCACCCTCTATGAGGGGGGCACTCGCTCGGTTGCCTTCATGAACTGGCCCGGCAAGATCAAGCCTGGTGTCTTCAATGGCCTGATGCACGTCGTCGACATGTTGCCAACCCTGGCCGGGTTGGCTGGTGCCAAGCTCGACAAGAACAAGCCGCTGGACGGCATGGATATGTGGCCGGCCATCAGCGATGGGAAACCTGCGCCGCGCACCGAGATTGTCTACAACGTTGATCCGATGTCCGGCGCCGTGCGCGAGGGCGATTGGAAACTGGTATGGTCAGCTACGTTACCGCAGAAGGTCGAGCTTTTTAATTTGGCCCAGGACAAATCAGAAGCCACCAATCTGGCTGACAAGAACCCTGATAAGGTCAAGGAGCTGCAGGCAAGAATTACCGAGCTTGCGAGCCAGATGAAGCCTCCACTGTTGCTTATGGAAGCTCTGCGGTTGACGTACTTCACACCGCTGGTGACACCAAGCCCGCAAGAAATGTTCGCTGCGGGGGATTGAAAGGCGGATGAGTTACCGCCGTCCAGACGAGGCCGCCCGATGACTGAGGCACGGCTTGCCACAGAGCCAGCGGCCTCGTCGCACGGCGCTATGGTCTGGATCCCTGGCGGCGAGTTCCTGATGGGGTCCGACCATCACTATCCCGAAGAGGCGCCGGCGCATCGCGTTGTCGTCGGTGGCTTCTGGATGGATCGCACGACTGTCACGAATGGTGAGTTCAAGCGCTTTGTCGAGGCCAGCGGCTACGTCACGGTGGCCGAGCGTCCGGCAAATGCGGCGGACTATCCCGGGGCCAGCGCTGAATCGTTGATACCGGCTTCGGCCTTGTTCGTGAGGCATTCACGCAGCATTGATCGCGGCAATCACTACAACTGGTGGGCCTATGTGCGCGGTGCGAACTGGCGGCATCCTCGCGGGCCTGCCAGCGGACTCAGGGGCCTCGAAAATCATCCTGTTGTGCACATCGCGTACCAGGACGCGGAAGCGTATGCGAACTGGGCGGGTAAGGCGCTTCCGACAGAGGCCGAATGGGAGTTCGCCGCCAGGGGCGGGCTGGATGGCGCTGAGTTCACATGGGGCGACGAGCTAACCCCGGGCGGGCAGCACATGGCCAACACGTACCAGGGCGAGTTCCCATTCCGCAACGATTGCGAGGACGGCTACGAATGGACAGCGCCGGTCGGCTCTTTTCCGGCAAACGGCTACGGGCTCTCCGACATGGCTGGCAATGTCTGGCAGTGGACGACTGACTGGTACCAGGAGCACCGCCGGATCGAGAGCCCTTGTTGCACGATTGCCAACCCGCGCGGCGGCGAACGCGAGGCGAGCTACGATCCGCTGACGCCCGACATCAGGATTCCACGCAGGGTAACCAAGGGCGGATCCTTCCTGTGCGCTCCCAGCTACTGCCGCCGTTACCGCCCGGCCGCGCGCATGGCGCAGCCTGTAGACACATCCACATGCCACCTCGGCTTCCGTTGCATCACGCGTTGAATGCGAAGACATTTTGCTCGGACTCGGCCGGCGTAAAGCAGGGGGATTCGGTTCAAGTAAAGTAGTGGTTCAAAGCGTAAGCGGTTACGGCAAGTATATATCCGTCCCTGACGGCATGCGCAGGCGGGATGTGACAATGTTGATGGCGAGCAGCCGCAAGCCTTCATAGGCGAGCGCATCAGTAGTCTCTGCCGGGTGCCGCCGGATCAGAAGCGGTAGATCGCCCCGATTACCGGTCCCTGCTGGACGACGTCGAAGACGAAGCCGTCGCCGTTGTCGTAATTGACCCCGGAGGCACGATAGCCGATCAGGGCGGAGAACTTGTCGTTGACCTGATAACCGACGCCGCCCCACAGATCCCACATGTAGTCCGACGAGCCGCCGCCGGCCATGGCCCAGCCGCTCAGATACCACTCGGAATTGATGTTATAGCGCCCTTTGAATCCAGCCAGCGCGTCAACCCAGGTATCGCCTTCGCTGAAGGTCAGCCCGTCGAAGGCTCCGCCGCTGAAGGATATGTCGGTATCGACCGACCAGATCCGGGCACCCGCCAGGAGATCGAGGCTGCCCGAGGCGTCGTCGATCAGGCGATATTCGCCAGCCGCGGTGTAGGTCACGCTCTCGGAGTCGACGCTGACGCTGTCGGCGACGATGCCGTTGGGCGTGGCGTTTTCGCCCGAAAGCTTGATGTACATGAAGTCGTTGAACAGACCGAAGTCGCCGTAGCGGAGTTCGGCGACGAGCATCGCGCCGAAGTCCAGATGCTTCAGGATGTCGGAGAACGAGTTTTCCACCGAAACCGGAGGCAGCCCGAACTGTCCGACGTCGCCACTCATGCCGGCCGCCCACAGATATGTGCCCGCGGTGAAGGACCAGTATGGCTGGCCCGCCGGCGCGGCTTCCTCAACCGTCTGAGCGTTCGGGCTCGGCAGGTCAGCAGCGAAGGCACGTGCAGAGCCAAGCAGGACCAGCCCTACAAGCAGCAGATTCCGGTCAAAACGCATTGTCATTCCCCTCTTATCAAATTTCGTAGCAATAATAGCAGGATTATTAGCAGGATTCGCCCTGCAGTGAATCGGTCAAGATCGCGTCCGTCGCATGGTATTGTGTATTAGTATCATCTAAAATTATGCGGTCGCGGCCGACGGGTCAACCGGCCCGCCCGTTCAGTCGATCGGCCAGCCTGCTGGCGGGAAGGCGCAAGCGCGGCGGGTGTTCGCTCAGGGTCTTCCTTCAGAGTTCCCTGTTCGCTCTGTCATTCAGGCCCGGCAACAAACTTTGCGTTTCTGTCGGGCGACATGGCCTGGCGGCTGGGCGGGCGCCTTCACGGCAGGTTTGTGGACTCTTCCCTGGCGGCTTGATTCGTCAAAGGCTGGATTCTCCCTGCTCGTTTTGCTAGCGAGACAAGATGAGCAACCGATTGCCGCCCGCGTGGTCCAAGCATCTCAAGAGCCGATCCGCGTCGCCAGCCAAACAGCCGCAAGCAAAGCCGCTGCAGCCGAGGCCGCCGCAGGTAGTGCCGACGCGCGCCCAGGCCGACGACATGCTGCTGCGGCAGGCGCTCGAACTGCAGAAGGCCGAGCGGCTGCCGGAGGCGGAGGAACTGTGTCACCGCGTCCTGGCAAGAACGCCCAACCATGCCCTCGCACTGTACATACTGGGCACGCTGGGGCTTAACGTCGACAACGAGTTGGCCATCAAATTTTTCGCTAGGGCTGCCGCCCAGGAGCCCAGCAACCCATACTATCAGCTCAGTCTGGGCGAGGCTTGCTTGAAAGTTGGAGACCACCCGGCGGCGATCAGGCATTTGCAGCGCGCCTGCGAACTGAAGCCCGATCTGGTCGAGGCATTGTGCGGGCTGGGGCGGGCTTATGCCGGGTTTGACAAGGCCGAAATGGCCCTGCCGATCTACCAGAGGGCACTAGAGACCAATCGTGATCATCTGCAAGCCCGGTTGGGCTTGGCGGATACACTCATCAACCTCGGACAGATGGACGAGGCAGCAACGTGTCTGAAAGAAACCATCGCCCGGCGTCTGGACGTACCTGGAGCCTACCGCGCTCTTGTTAACACTCGAAAATTTTCCACCGAACCGCCCGAACTCAAGTCCATCTTGGACGAACTTGGCAAACCTGCAATTTCCGCCGGCGAGCAGTATGGGCTTCATCTGGCGGCAGGCAAGGTTCTGAACGACCTTGGCCGCTATGACGAGGCGATGGACCATTTTCTAAAGGCCAAGACATTTAAGACCCGAGATTTTGATGTTCATTCCTATCGTAGGCGGATCGATTCCCTGATCGGGTTATTCGATGCAGGCCTGGTAGCATCCAAAGCGGGGTATGGTAACCCATCCGAAATGCCCGTGTTTGTCCTCGGGATGCCACGCTCGGGTACAACCCTGACCGAGCAAATCTGCTCGAGTCATCCGGAAGTTCACGGGGCCGGAGAGCTTACGAAACTGGGGCGAATGGCGGCGTCAATCGGTTTAAAGCTGGAGCCGGGACGATCTTTTGGAGAGGCGGTAAGGTCGATGACGATCCAGCAATGGCATGCGCTGGCTGAGGAATATCTGTCGTACTTGCGTCTTTATTCGCCTACCGCGCCACGCATTATCGACAAAATACCTCATAATTTCGAGCTTGTTGGCCTTATTGGAATTCTTTTCCCAAACGCTCGGATTATTCACTGCGGGCGTGATGCTATTGACAATTGTCTTTCTTGTTTCTTTTCAAATCTTCAAGAAGGCCATAAGTACAGTTACGATCTTGAGACTCTTGGGCTGGTCTATCGTGAGTATGATCGGCTTATGCGGCATTGGCACACGATATTCCCAGGGCGAATTTTTGAGAATCGCTACGAAGACATGATCTTTGATCAAGAAGGGCAATCGCGTCGTCTTATAGATCACCTTGGCTTGACCTGGGATGATGCCTGTCTTCGCTTTTTCGACAAGGTTGGGTCGGTCAGAACAATCAGTCGCTGGCAAGTTCGCCAACCGATCTACACGTCGTCGGTCAAGCGCTGGAAAAACTATCAGGGCAGAATCCAGCCATTGATTGATGCCTTGGGCGATCTGGCGGAACTTTAAGAATCATTTGCCGACCGATTGCTGGATAGCCGTTGCTCATGACCGGCTACGTCCACATGACCGCAATCCGGAAGTGGGGCGCGATCTACATCGGCGCCACAAACGACCTCGGTCGCCGCATACCGCAGCACAAGTCCGGTCAGGGTCCGTGCTTCACCAGCCGCTGCGGTGGCTGGTACGAGGCGTATTTCGACGTCCGTGACGCCGTTCAGCGCGAGAGTCGCTAAACGCTGGCCGCTGGTGGAAGGTCGAGCTGATCGAGAAAACCAACCCAGTTCGACCTCTTTCGCGGAACCGGGCAGTACCGTTCGGTTCTGAGACGTCGGAGCGCTGCCGCGAGGTTACGGCATGGATACTCAGGTCTGCGCGGTCGCTTCGCTCCCGCCCCGCCCGAGGGTGACGAAGCCGGGGACTTTCCGGCGCATCGCGCGACTTTGATAATCGCGTCGCCGTTGTACGAAAAAACCCGGCGGTTGCCCGCCGGGTTCGATTTCGGTCAGCCAGGGCCTGTTAGAACGAGCGCTGGAAGCGGAGGAGACCGCCAACGCTGTTCTTGCTGTCGGCGTTGGTCCAGTTGGAGAAGCCGGCGTCATCGAACTGACCTGCGTGCAGGTAGTCGACTTCGGCCGTGACGGTGAAGCCGGGCACGATGTCGTAGGCGATGTTCGCTGCGATGCCGAGGTTCTCCCAATCGTCATACGAGATCTGGGTGTTGAACGAGGTCTTCTCGTTGAACTTGTAGGTGCCGCCACCCCAGACCGCCCAGTTGCCGCCCCACTGCTTGAAGAAGCCGCGACCGCCAGCCGGGATTGCCCAGGTGCCGTCCGTGAGGTTGTCGTCGGTGCCGTAGCCCGCCATGATGAACAGCGAGATCGCGTCGGTGGCGTTGACGTCCAGGCGAACCTTGCCGGCGACTTCCTCGTAGTTGGCGTCATAGGCGACGACGCCAGTGATGGCGCCCCAGCCCTGCGTGTACTTCAAGCCGCCGACGACATGCGGAACGTAGCTGTCGATCGTGCCGACGACGCCCGAGCCTTCTTCGAGCGAAAGGACGGCGGAGAAACCGTTGCCGGCGTCGAAGTAGTACTGGATGACGTTGGTATCGAAGTCACCGTACGGAACCAGCGTATCCTGGATGACGTTGCCGGCGTAGCCGATGAACGTATTGAAGGCCGATTCGTCCTTACCGACGCGGAGGCCACCGAGCTGGATCCAGGCGAAGTTCAGCGAAACGCCCTTGTTGCCGGCCGGGTTGGAGAAGGTCTCATCCGTCGCCGTCGTCGCCGGATCGTCCGGGATGCCGTAGGTGTTGCGGTTGCCGAAGTTGAAGCGGGTCTCGGTATAGGTCTTCAAGGTGCCGAGCTCGGTTTCCTGGCCGGTCCAGGTCTTCAGCGTGAAGCGGGCGTTCTTGTACCAGGTGTCCTGCTCGTCGCCGTCCTCGTGGTCGACTGACGACGCACCGTCGAACGAGCCGACGTCGCCGAGGCCGATGTCGTAACGGACATAGCCGCCGATGCGCAGGCAGGTTTCGGTGCCGGGGATGTAGAAGTAGCCCGAGCCGTACACGTCGCAGATCTTGACGTATTCAGCCGGTTCCGGCTCGGCGACGACA